>RCNQ01000304.1 GCA_003731675.1 Bacteroidetes/Chlorobi group bacterium ChocPot_Mid | reverse complement strand
ATTTTAAATTATTTTTTTTCTTAATATCAATTTCAGCATCAGTGATGCTTTGGAGTTGTTATTATGATAACGAGGAGGTGCTGTATCCAAGTCTTGAAAAGGAGAATTGTGATACAGTCAATATTACATACAGCGGTCATATAGCCAAAACCTTGTCAATGTATTGCTACTCTTGCCACGGTAATTCATACAAACAAACAGGCAACGGAATACAATTGAATAATTATACTTCTGTTGCAAAAAATATTGATAAAATAATCAAGGCAATACAGCATGACCCTGATTATTCGGCAATGCCTAAAAATGCAAATAAATTAAGTGATTGCAGAATAAATCAGTTTATAATCTGGAAAAATGAAGGTACACTAAATAATTAGTAACATAACAATCAAGAAATATGAAGATTTTATTTAGCATAATATTTTTATTCCTGCTATTGAATTTAAAAGGAAGAGCAGATGAAAATCTGTTAGATGAGCTTGACAGCATTTCTGAGCCAAAAGTTGAATATGAAACTTCGGCATTTAAAACAACAAGAATTGTCAGTGGTCATTCAATTCAAAGTATGAAAGAAGGAGAACTCGAATTCAGGATATCGCACAGATTTGGTTCAGTTAACTCTGGAGTTGATGGTTTTTGGGGACTTGACCAATCAACCATTTTTTTGAGTCTCGAATACGGAATTACAGATTGGCTTGAATTAGGAATTGGCAGAACTTCCAATGAAAAAACTGTCCATGGCTTCGCAAAAATTGGATTGCTGAAGCAATCCAAAGGTGAAGTGAATATACCGGTTTCGCTATCATACTTTGCTTCTGCTGGTATCAACACAATGAGCTGGAATGACCCGAAGAGAGAGAATTTTTTTACATCGAGATTATCTTTTACACATCAATTGCTGATTGCCAGAAAATTCAATGAATATTTTTCACTACAACTTACTCCAACATTGATTCATTTGAATTTAGTTCCAACGGCACTTGATGACAATGATATTTTCGCTTTGGGTATTGGCGGAAGATATAAAATCACCAACAGAGTATCTCTGAACATGGAATATTTTTATGTTGCACGTCCTACTTGGAATATCGAAAATGATTTTGTTAATCCACTATCTATAGGGGTTGACATCGAAACAGGCGGTCATGTCTTTCAAATAATGCTATCAAATTCACTTGGAATGATTGAAAAACATTATATTGCGGATAATACCGGAAGTTGGTCAAAAGGAGATATACATTTAGGGTTTAATATATCGAGAGTATTTACATTATATTAATTTTTTATTTTAATCAAGGAGAAAATATGAAAAATCATCATATAATTTATGCTATCTTTTTTATTAGCATAATATTGTCAGCTAATCAGCAAACTGCTACTGCACAGGAAAAATATGTCAGCAAAAACGGTCATATCTGGTTTTATTCACAAACACCATTAGAAACTATTGAGGCGCATAACAATCAGGTAGCAACTATAATTAATATTAAGACTGGTGCGATTGCTTTCGACTTGCTGATGAAATCATTTAAGTTCAAAAAAGCTTTGATGGAAGAGCATTTTAATGAAAATTATGTTCATTCTGAAACGTATCCCAAATGTACTTTTTCAGGTAAAATTGTTGATATTAATAATTTTAATCTAACTAAAAATGGTAAATACAAAGTTGAAGTTGAAGGTGATTTGACCATGCACGGTGTTACCAAAAAAATCAAACAAACAGGTACACTTGAAGTAAAGGATGATAAAATTTACGCTACTTCAAAGTTTGATGTTAAGCCAGAGGATTATAATATCGAAATACCTAAATTAGTCAGGGATAAAATCGCATCAACCATTGAAGTTAATGTAGATATTGTTTATCAATTATTTGAGAAGCGTTAAAATGAAGATAAAAGGTAAGATTAGATATATAATTGTTGCATTTGCATTTATTGTCGTTGCAGGAGCTTTGGTCGCTTATTATCTCTATCAGAAACCTGTGAAAAATTTTGCAAATTCAACAGCAGATATTACTATCGAGGCGAAAGATTTGTTTGATGCTTTTATTAAAAATGAAGAAAAGGCAATTACTAAATTTGTTTCTGACGACAAAACAATCAAAGTGAAAGGAAAAATTCTTGAAATTATTGCAAATTCAGACGGTACTTCAGTAATCTCTTTGGAGGTAGGTGACCCGGAAGGTGCAATATCCTGCAATATGGAAAAGGAATATAGCAATAAAACGAGTAAACTAAAACAAGGAGATATTGTAACTATTCAGGGACAATGCACCGGTTATCAGGAACTGATAAGCAAGGAAGTAATTATGATGAGATGTGGAATCAGTGACTGATTATTTTACTTTTCATTGACATCATCTCTTTGCACGGGTAAATCTTTGAAGAATTTTTCAAAAACATCATTCAATTCGTTCTTGAAATTTTCCATATCCTCGTGAAAAAGCATAATGTTTGTTCTTAAAAAATTATTTTCATCTCTTTTCCTGCTCTCTGTGATTTCAAGGTAAGGAAAACCTTTATTAGTTTTTTTTACGTCAAAAAAATATGTACGTTTGCCTGCCTTGACTCTGTTTTCGTAAATCAATTCATTATTATGCTTCTCCATTTGAGCTTTCTCCATTTCTAAAAAAACAATTTTTCAATTATCATTCAACAAAATTAACAATTTAATAAGTAAGTTGGAATAATCGAATTAAATTTTTGTAAAAAATGTGTTATTGTTTTTTCTATGTTATTTTTTCTGCTTTTTTAAATCTCTGACTTCTCTGTTTCGGTCAAGCAGATGCATAATAGCAAGAAATGGATGCTTGGTAAGCATCTTTGGACCAGCAAAACGCATTATTTCTTTTATTTTTTCTTTCTCTTGCTGACGGTAACAATGCACCGGACAGTTGTTGCATGCAGGTTTATCTGAACCAAAGGGACATTTGTCAAGTTTATTGTGAGCATAACTGAGCATTTCACTACATTCATTGCACAGTTCAGCAGTCCTATGATTGTACCTGCAATAGATACTTATCATTTTTTCGACTGTTTTTTTCTCCCTTGCTATTCTGTCAAACATTGTTCTCAATAAAATTTGATAAGAATATTACATTTCAGAATTATTTTATAACAAACAATAACACTCGACAAATCAAAAATAATTGATTTGAAAAAAAATAAAGCAAGTAATATTTAGTATTTTCTTATGAGTATAGCTGAGAAATATCAACAAAAATTCTATATTCTTTAATTAATCCGTTTTGCATTTTGAAAACATTGCAAAAGTTTGCAGAAACGCTTTTATTATCAAGTCTGATGTAGTTTACAATGCCATAGCTGAATACAGTATCATCAATCTCTTTTATTTCAGCGACATTATGACTCAGACTGTTTATTGATTTGAAGAATCCATCAATGACCTCAAATATCGCACTGTTGCCTGCAACTGTCGGATTATTGCCGAAAGTTAATTCGCAATCCTCAGTTAAAAAGGAGCAAAATTTTGTTGTATCTTTTCTATCTATCGCTGAAAACAGCTCTTTGAGCCATGTATTGTTGTTCATATTATATCCTTAATATTAGTTATGACAAAATAATTATTTTAATAATACTAATTTATCATTTTATTTTATATTTTCAAAATTGAATTTTATTTTATATTTTAAAAAATTGAATATAACTAATTGAAATTATTTAATAATTAAATTGAAGTTTCATAAGTTGACAATATTAATTAATGATATAAAAGAGGTGATGATATGAAAAAAATAATTTTACTTTTTTCGTTAATTTTATTATGTGGTTATACTGCTTCTGCTACACTGGACACTCTGACATATTGGTCTAAAGGTAGCGGTGTAATATCATATAACAATCCGTCAATAACTATGCAATGGGCACATTTTTATCCAAAAGCTCCTTGCTACATAAAAAAGGTTATTGTCTGGTTCTACGGGAATTCAGGAACGGCAAATATGTATATAGCCGGTCAGGAAGCAGGTAGTTCTGTCCCGGAAGTTGTTGGAGCTACATCACGTGTGATATGGGGACAGAACGGCATGCAGTTCAATGCACAACCAAGCACAGCAATGGCAAATGCTGTGGATATTAATAACGTATTTATTGACGGAAATCAATTTTTTGTTGGTTTTACTCAGATAGCTACTGGTATGTTTTTAGCATCAG
>RCNQ01000036.1 GCA_003731675.1 Bacteroidetes/Chlorobi group bacterium ChocPot_Mid | reverse complement strand
TTACATCTAAATTAATCATTCTGTAATTATGGATAATTTAATTAATCGTGAAGAAAAGATTTTTTTTCAAACATATAAGCGACTTCACATTGAAATAGACCACGCAACTGGTGCAAGAATATTCGATAAATCAGGAAATTCATATCTTGACTTTTTGGGAGGAATAGCTGTGAATGCTTTAGGACATTGTCATCCAAAAACAATCATTGCTATCGAGAACCAAATAAAAAAATACTCACATGTCTCAAATTATTTTTATCAAGAGCCACAGATTCTTTTAGCAGAGGAATTGAAAAGGATGACAGGTTTTGAACGTGTCTTTTTTTCAAATTCCGGAACCGAAGCAACTGATGGTGCTATGAAGCTGTGCCGTAAGTGGGGTAATCAAAAAGGTAAGACAAATTTAATCTCATTTACCGGTGGGTTTCACGGCAGGACTTATGGAGCTTTATCACTTATGGATAAACCACTTTACAAAGAAGGTATGGGTCCTTACCTTGAAGGATGTAAAATTTTGGAATTTAATAATGTTGATGATTTGAAAAACAACATAGACGACAATACTACTGCTGTTTTTTTAGAATTTTTACAGGGTGAAGGTGGTATTGTCAGCGCTACACAAGATTTTATTGCTACTTTAAATGAATTGAAGAATAAATTTGATTTTTTAATTGTTGCAGATGAGATACAATCAGGAATCGGAAGGACTGGTAAATTTTTAGCTTATGAATATTATGATATCCAACCCGATATTGTAACATTAGCAAAAGGTATTGGTGGTGGATTACCATTAGGTGCAATCCTTGGAAAGGAAAGTTTAAATTCAGTCTGGCAAAAAGGTCAGCACGGAACTACCTATGGAGGTAATGCAGTTGCTTGTGCAGCCGGTCTCTCGGTTTTAGATGAATTAAATAATGGTTTAATAGAGCAGGTTAAAAGAGTTGGTGATTATCTTGGAAAAGAGCTACAAAAAGTCAAGCAAAATTATCCTGATATTATTTCTGAAATCAGAGGTATAGGTTTGATGAGAGGTGTTTTGCTGAAGATTGAAGCCGCTTTGCTTGTGGAAAAGCTTGTTTCAAAAAGAGTCATAACAAATGCAGCTTCAGGTAAGGTTTTAAGACTGTTACCACCATTAATTATAACCGAGAATGAAGTTGATGAGTTTATTTCAGCACTTAACCAAAGCTTATCTGAACTTTAACCGGATTTTCAATTGTAAAAAGTTGTGATGTAATTGGCTTATTTTTAAATTTAGCAAAATTTAAAATGTCATTCCAATAATAAACATTATTCCTGTGTCTTTTTCCAATGTTTTTCCTTCAGCATATTTGCGACGACATCAGGAACAAATTCGGAAACGTCTTCGTTGTAACGTGAAAGCTCACGAATAATACTCGAATTCAAGTAAGTGTACTTTTCATGGGGAAGCAAAAAAATAGTATTTACTTCGGGATTCAGCTTTCGGTTCATCAAAGCTATCTGGAATTCATATTCGAAATCAGATACAGCACGAATTCCTCTGACAATGCTGGTTGCATTGACTTTTCGGGCATAATCCACTGTCAAACCCTGATGTAACTCTACCTTAACATTCTCAATATGCTTAAGAGATTCCTTTGCCATATCAAAGCGTTCGGTTTCTGAAAACAAACAAGCTTTTTTTGAATTAATAGCAATTACTACAATAACCTTATCGAACATTTTGCTCGCTCTATCTATTACATCTATATGACCATTAGTTATAGGGTCAAATGTTCCCGGATAAATTGCGATTTTTTCCATTGACTAATCCTTAATATTTTTTACAAAGTTAATTAATTACATTGAATTTAATAAATAAAAAGTTCAAAATATTGAACATTTTACCCTGATATTTTTTTATTAATTTTGTATATTTGTTATTTAGTTATTAGATTTAATTATTAAATATATAAATGCAGCATAAAAATATATCGGTTTTTCATAAATTGGATAAATCCGAACTAAGCAAAACAAGGATGGATGTTAAAAAATTTTTATATCTTTCTATTTTGCTTTTCATCATTTTTTCAAAATATGTTTATTCTCAAAATGTTGTTATTAGTGAATATTTTAATGGTGCAACCCCAGCAGACGACTGGACAGAACTGCTTGTAACTGCTGATAATATATCTTTAGAATTTTATACACTTAGTGATTATCGCAATTTAGATGACTACCCTTCAGGAAATAGTTGGGGCATTCAGTTCAAACAACATTCTCTTTGGAGAAATATTCGGGCAGGTACAATAATTGTTATTCACCACAGAGGTTCTGAACTGATTGATGTCAATAAAAGTGACGGATATATAGAGCTTGGTGCTGAAAATACTGATTACTTTGTGAAATTCGGTCCCGACGGTACTTGGGATAAAAATGCTTTGGATGTAAATAAGGATACTACAATTATCAAACTTGAAAGTAATTTCGGTAACTATGTCCATTCGTTAAGCCATATGGCTGTTGTCAATACTACTTTTCTGTCTTTACCAACACCAAAATTGAATTTCCCCGGAATTTGTCCAGTTGGCGAAAGTATTTCGGTTGTTCCTGGTTCAAATTTGAATGAATATGATGGAATTGTTGATATTAACCGATGTGCTGTGTCTCAAGCAGGAAATTTTGTAACAAAAGGAAAGCCAAACAAAAAGCAAAATTCAACTACTGACAACTTAAAGTTTTGGCAGAACTTGAGAACACCTTTGTGGATTAATACACAATTGAATACAGTAGTAAAACCAGATTATGTTGAACTAATTTGGTCCCCTACTTCTGATAATTATAATGATGCTATACAAGGTTACTTAATACTGAGAATCTTACAGAAAGATTTAGCAAAAGCATTAGTCCCTTCAAATGGTACTTCATATAAGAAAGGTGATTCTCTCGGTTCCGCTTATGTCGTTGATAATGAGAACGCATCTTTAACCACAAGTTACAAAGATACTTTCAACTTTGATTGTAGTGAAGGTTATGTTTATAGGATTTATTCTTATCGTTATAATCAAGATGATTTATTAGGTAATGGCATAGCTCCGTCATACGGGCGAGGCAGAACTTATAATCTTACGAATTTTGCAGAAACTACTGTTCGGAAAAATCAACCTGCAAAGCCTACCATCATAGTTCAAAATAATAATCCTCAGTTTTGCTCCGGTGACAGTCTTTTGCTTACTGCAAGTGTTTTCGGAGGTCCATATGATTACGAATGGTCATTGAATGCAATTCCTTTGCCAAATTCCAACAGACAAAAATTTTATGCAAGACAATCTGGCTGGTACAAAGTCAAGATTACAGATGAAAAGGGATGCTCAGCAATTTCTGATGCTGTTCAGCTTTCTGAGTTGCCTTCTCCAACTGCTCTTTTAAGAATTGCAGGTAAAATTGTTACAAAAGATACAACTATTTCTTGCTGTGAGAATGAAAATTATTTGCTGAATGTCAGCGGAGGTGATAGTTATGAATGGTTCAAAGACAACACAAAACTTCCTGATACTGAAAACCAGTTACTTATTAATCAAGATGGTATCTACTATGCAGTAGCAAGAAAAAACGGAATTGTTTGCACAGATACTTCCGTAAGAGTAAAATTAGATGTGATTAATATTAATTACAATTTTGACAGAGACACATTATTTTTCTATCTGGATAAATACACAAAATTCCAAGACCAGGCAGTCCGTATTTCAAATTCTTCCACTGATACATTAAGATTCATTGACATTATGATTCCTCCCGGTGGAGTGTTTAGCGTCTTTGTCCCTCCTCCATCAGAGATTGTTTTACCAAACAGAAGCAAGGATTATACTGTCAGATTTGAACCAAATCGTTCGGGAATTTATCTTGATAGCATTACTTTCATATTACCATGTAAGAATTCGATTAAAAAAGTTTATTTGGTTGCTCAAAAGGAAAGAATGAATGTTGAAGCAAACCCGAGTATAGCTGTTTTTGATACTTTGATTGCTTGTAATGGTGATTCAGTTGAGAAAATTATAAAAGTTTACAATTATGAAAATTTTGATATACAATTAGAACAACCAAAAACTGAAGAACCCTTTACAGTCGTTACTACAACTTTTCCACAAACAATTTATAGCAACGGTTCTTCTGAAATTAAGATAAAATTCAGAACTAACATTCCGGGAAACTATGATAAATTCCTTATCATTCCTTTTTCCGCAAATGGTATAAACGATGGAATTGTTGTTCAACTTAACGGAAAAGCTTTGAGCTCATCATATCGTCTTGAATTTTACGGACAACCACTTACCGAAATCGAATTCCCTCCTTTAACTGGTTGTGATGATTCAACTGTATCTGCATTCCAGATTTTCAATACCGGAGAAGTAGATTTAGAATTTGCTCTGCTAAAAAATATTCCGGGAATTTATATTGATGCCTTTCCTATTGTAATTAAACCAAAAATGAGCAAGGAAATTCCTGTCATCTTTGTACCACAGCAGGAAGGAAACTTCAATGAAACAATGTATATTACTACTTCTCCATGCTCTTTTATTGATTCAGTAAAATTAAAGGGTTCAAAGCAGGGCATTACGTATGCTTTAAGCAAGGCAGATGTTGATTTCAAACAAATTATTAATTGTATCCAGCCAGGTGTTATAACTGATTCGATAAATATAATTGTATCCGGTAAGTCTCAGGTCACACCTTATATATCTAAAATAACTGGACCAAAAAACAATTACTTTTCACATAATATCAAAGTTAATACTAACTTGACCGACACAAACAAATTTTATATCAAACTTGAGTCTTTAGCGGAAGGTAATTATATTGACACAATAAAAATTCTTATAAAACCATGCGATATTGAAAAGATTATACCTTTGCATGCTAAAAGAGTTGAACCGCATTTGACAACGAGTACTGATACATTGAATTTTGGTCGTATCCCAATTGAGACTCAGGATACTTCTTCATTGATACTAAAGAATTCCGGAGAAGTTCCGATAACAATATTTGATATAAAAACTTTAAATGCACCTTTCAGGTTACTAACAACTTTTCCGATACTACTGCAATCAGATAGTATTGCAAAAGTTTTCTTTGAATACTCTCCACAACAAATGAAAGATGACATTTTGAAATTAGACATTCAATTGTCTGAACCCTGCAAATTAACTCACAACATTTGGTTAATAGGAAAAGGTGATATACCGAAATATATTGAAGCTCTAATTTCTGTTCCGAATATTAACAGTGGTAAATTAGGAAAAGAACTCAATATTCCTGTTTCAGTCAGTTCAAAAGGTAGCCGTTCAATAAATGAGGCAGTCATTTCTAATATCAAAATTTCTTTAGGATATAATCCTACATTGATATATCCTGTATCTGTTGATTTATCAGATGCAATTTCAAAATCAGTTAGAAATAATTTGCAATACATTGAAAATCCACCAGGATTTTTAAATATAGATTGTTCTATAGATACATTGAATAAAATCAAGGACGGAACTTTGTTTGATATAAAATTTTTAGCTTTACTGGGAAATTCAATCAGTACAAATTTAAATATTGAAAAAGTTTCATTTACTTCCAATATTCCAATCAAATCCGACACAACAGGCGGAATATTTACATTGCTCGATAATTGTGCAATTGATAAACGGTTGTTATCTTTGCAAGGGAATTTTGATTTATTTTTCAAGTCTGAAAATCCGCTCAATAATGGAAGTAAGGTAGTGATGATTGCAGAATTAGTATCTAATGCCCAATCTGAGCTCAGTGTTTACGATGTTAATGGTAATAAACTTTTAATACTGATGCAAGGTGTTTATAAAGCTGGGAAATATGAAATTGATTTTAACACAGATGATTTTTGTACAGGTATTTATCTTATTGTTTTAAAGAACGGTCAGAATATAAAGACATTAAAACTAACAATTATAAAATAGACGAACTCTGAAATACAGAAAAAGGGGTTTTACTCGATTAGTATTACCCCTTTTTTCAATTATAAAATCACTATTTAAATTTCCCAATAATCTTCACCTTTTAGTAATGCCTCTAAATCACCAGCACCAGGGGCTTTTGCATAATGCTCTAACTGCCAGACAACCTTTTCATTATAACTTGGTCTATCAATTGCCTGGAATATACCCATAGGTCTTGGCAATCCCGGTGCATAAGTCATATTTGCTAAGATGTAAGCAAGTGTTGAATCTTTTTCATTATGAACAAGCAAATCATCTTTGGAATATTTGCCGTCAGTCAATGAAACAACTATTGGTTGGAAACCATCAAGCTTAATTCCCTTGTCCTGATTTGCACCGAATACTAATGGCTGACCGTGAATAAGCTCAACAGTATGCTCAGGTCTGCTGTCCTTCATAGTAAATTCATCAAATGCACCATCATTGAAAATAACACAGTTAGCATAGACTTCGACAAATGCAAAACCTTTGTGCTTTGCGGCTCTTTCGAACATATATTGCATTGTTTTTGCATCTCTGTCATAAGCTCTTGCAACAAATGTAGCTCCAGCTCCCAAAGCCAATGCCGCAGGATTAAATGGGTCATCGAGTACACCCAGAGGTGATGATTTTGTAATCTGCCCCTCAAGTGAGGTCGGAGAATATTGCCCTTTTGTCAGACTATACACAGCATTATTGAATAATAAAACCTGTAAATCCACATTACGACGGGCAGTATGAATGAAGTGGTTACCACCAATACTCAACCCATCACCATCTCCAGTAGCAATCCAAACTGACAAATCAGGTCTCGCAATTTTTACACCTGATGCAATTGCCAATGCTCTACCATGCAAAGTGTGCATTCCATAAACATCAACGTAATATGGAAAACGACTTGAACATCCGATACCAGAGATGAATACAAACTTCTCTTTTGGAATGCCAAGTGTGGCAAGTATCCTTTGTGTCTGTGCAAGAATTGAAAATCCTCCGCAACCGGCACACCAGCGAACATCAATAGGTGCTTTAAAATCCTTCGGTGAAGTTGCCAAAGGTCCCTCATGTGGTCTTTGAATAATTTCATCTATTATTGTTGTCATATTATTTTCCCTCCTCTAACAATTCATTTATTTTATCTTCAACTTCATCAGATTTAAGTGGTAATCCTTGGACTTTGTTTAATCCCAAAATTGGTCTGAGATATTTTGCTTGCAAAAGTGTCCTTAATTGACCGCTATTTAGCTCAGGTACTAAAACCCTTTTAAATCTTTTCAATATATCACCTAAATTCGAAGGTAGCGGATTAAGATGTACCAAATGGCAGTAAGATAATTTTTTGCCTTCACTTCTCAACTGATTATAAGCATCAGTTATAGCTCCGTAAGTACCACCCCAACCGATTACTAATAAGTCACCTTCCTGCTCACCTTCAACAACAGCAGGTGGAATATCATTAACAATTCCTTCAATTTTTGCGGCTCTAAGGTTAACCATTTTTTGATGATTTAATGGGTCTTGACTTACCAATCCAGTCAAATCTTCTTTTTCTAATCCACCAATTCTATGTTCTAATCCCTGAGTTCCAGGAACAGCCCATGGACGAGCTAAAGTAACAGGGTCTCTTTTGTATGGTTGGAAAGTTTTAGGGTCAGTCCAAAATTTTACTGACAAATCAGGTAATTCATCAATTTTAGGTACTTTGAATGGACTGGTCCCCTGTGCCAAATAGCCATCTGTCAATAAGATTACTGGTGTCATATATTTAAGAGCAATTCTTATTGCTTCAATTGTCTGGTAAAAACAATCTGCGGCACTTCTTGCGGCAACTATTGGAACAGGAGCTTCACCATGCCTGCCATACATTGCCATCAATAAATCAGATTGCTCTGGTTTGGTCGGCAATCCTGTACTTGGACCACCTCTTTGAACATCAATAATGACAAGAGGTAATTCTAAAATTACTGCTAATCCGATAGCTTCAACTTTAAGAGAAAGCCCAGGACCACTTGTCGTTGTAGCCGCCAAATATCCGGCGAATGATGCTCCAATTGCACTTGATATACCTGCAATTTCATCTTCTGCTTGCAAATGCTTTACACCATATTTCTTGTAACCTGATATCCAGTGTAGAATCTCAGTCGCTGGTGTGATTGGATAGGAACCAAGGAACAAAGGTAGATTTGCTTTCTTTGCTCCAACTGTTAATCCAATAGCACATGCTTCATTACCAGTAATATTTCTGTATATACCTTTTTCTAATTTAGCATCTTCAATTTTATATTGAACTGGGAACAAATCTGAATTTTTTGCATACTCATAACCTGCCTGAAGAACCCTTTTATTCGATTCATATAAAGCTGGTTTTTTCCCAAATTTTGTTTGTAACCATTTCTCTGTTGAATTCATCTCTCTGTCAAAAAGCCAATAAGTTATTCCCAAAGCGAATATGTTTTTTGACCTGTCAACATTTTTAGGAGATAGTTCAAGTCCTTTCAAAGCTTCCCTAACTTCACTTACCATATCTAATGAAACGACTTTATAATCTTTCAAAGAGCCATCATCAAGAGGATTTGTTTCGTATTTAGCAAGCTCTAAATTTTTCTTACCAAACCCGGCAGTATTAGCTATAATGAGTCCTCCTTTTCTGACTTTGGGCAAATTAACCTTCAATGAAGAAGCGTTCATTGCAACCAAAACATCAATTCTATCGCCATAAGTGTGAATTCTGGTAGATGAAAATTGAATCTGGTAAGCACTAACACCATATAAAGTGCCTTCAGGGGCACGAATTTCAGACGGATAATCCGGAAATGTGTTTACATCATTTCCCATTGTACCTGATGTGTTCGAAAACTGAGTGCCAGACAACTGCATTCCGTCACCGGAATCACCAGCAAATCGTATCGTTACACGGTCAAGTTTCTCAACTTTTTTTTCCATATTTTTTCTACTTAAATAAAAAACAAATTAATTATTTTCTGTTATTACCATTTTTATTAGTTAATTAACTAAACTTAGCAAACAAAAAAATAAAATTCAATACTTAGTTAGTAATTAATGAAATACTGTAACTAATATGTTTTTATTTTTTTGATAACAAAAACTAACAAAAATACTAAAAAAATGGTTTTTGAAGCATTTTTTGGTAAATTAATTTAAATTTATAACATTTAATTATATTTTTCTAATCCTTTTTATTCCAAATAAATTATTGGTTTTGTTATTCTGTAATTACCATACTTGATTGTAATATAGTAAATTCCGCTTTGTTTTGGATTCAATAATTTATTAATATTCAGGAATACTTTACCATTAACTACAATATCTGTCTTATTGATTTCTTTACCTAAAATGTCACTGATTATTATTTCAGTAAAAAATTTATTATCTGAATTGATTATTAACATAGAATTTTCATTAACTGGGTTGGGTTGAATGTCAAAATTGATTTCATCATCTTCATCATTTTCAACTTCTGAAATAACCGTTACATAGATTCTTTCTGATTCAATAAAACCACAATCATTCATAACTACACAATAATATTTTCCGGCATCATCTATTGTAATTTTCTCTTTCCTGTACTGAGGTTTGTAATAATTCAGACTTGTATCATCTTTGAACCACTCGTATTCAAGCGGAGTATCTGATTTTGCCGAAACATTAAGAAGTAAAGTATCACCTCCTTTGAACTCCAGATTCCCCTTTGTTTGTTCAATAATTTTCGGATTTTCACCCATACCGACATAGGCAATATCTGAAAATTCTCTGTCCCATGTATCATTATTGGTTATCATAACTTGATAATTACCGACATCTGTTTTTGTCATTTCATCAATGTAATATTTTCTTTCATTAGCTTTTGGGATTGCCTTACTGTCTTTTACCCATTGGTAAAGTAGCGAATCCCCACCAGTGACTACTTCAACAGATAAAACATAAGGTTTTCCTTCGCAAATCATGTTTGATTTTGGTTGTTCAGTTATATGTCCCTCGTGAATACCTTGTCTCCAGTCTGAATTCAATTTGCAGGTTCTGTTATGATTACTGAAATCTTTTGCAGTATCGCCATTGCCTTCGTTGAATTTCCAATAAATCATTAAGCTATCTTCGTTACCATTGAGTTTTCTGAACATCGTAGAGCGTATTTCCTGTTTTGTTCGTGCTTTGCTCCAAAAACGGAATTCATCAATCCGACCCTCAAAAGCATTCCACCAATCATAACTTTTTCCAATGGTAAACGGTGATAATTTATTATCCTTAATCAAACCCTTGCCTGGTCCTCTTAAATATTTCAATTCCTGCTCATTTCCATTAATGTATATTTTAAAAGTCGAATCTCCATCAAATGTTACTGCAACATGCTGCCATTTGGTAAAAGTTATTGATTCAGGTGATGTTGTGATTTCTGTTATTGAACGATTATCATGATAGGTGTATAACCTCAGACTCCTCGTATTATTAATATTTAAAGAGACCTGAACCTTGTCCATAAGTACTTCCCATGTACTTGTACTAATATTTGATGGCATAATCCATGCTTCAACTGTAAAGTCTTCCCTGATGTTAAGAGTTGTATCCGCTATCTGTCCTAATTTATTCTCTTCAAACAGGACTGATGATTCCCCATCAAATACATATAGCGGATTAGACACTGTGTATGTCCCTTTGGTCGTTTCTAAAGTTAGGAATGAATTATAATCTCCCTTTTGCAAGTATATATTTGATGTTTCAGGATTTGTTTCAATTTTGGTGTTTCCATTCCCTTCATAATCCCATATTCGTTTTAATACATCAACAGATGTATAAGATTCATCATTAAAATTAACTTTAAGTGGTGCATGTCCTGTCTTAGGATAATAAGTAAACTTTGGAACAACATAATCAAATGATAACCCGAAAAAGTTCATTATCCTTTTTATTAATTCATATCTCGAATTAGGATGCTTCCTATCTATCAAATGCCCAATCGGATAAACACTGGAAAAAGTTCTTTGCCCATATTCACCTTCATTTTGAATAGCAGCGTTCCCATAATTTTTTTCGAATAAAGCTACCTTGCCACTATTATTAGGGAATATGTTGTCTATTGATTGGAATCCACCGACATTTGCTTTCCAGAAAGTCAATCCTTCACATATTGTCCCGGATTGTCCATACAAAGAATCAATTGAATAAGCTTTATCACTTCCATCTGCTGTAGAGTCAATGCCCAGTAATGACAGAAATTCTTTATTGTGCATTTGGTCAAAGCCAAGAATATCCATACCTTCAATGTAAAGCTTACCCCCGTTTTTTAAATAATCAACAATATCGGAAGCCATCCAATCATTTAAGGGAATTGCATCATAGTTTGAACCAATAGAACCAAATGAAAGGAATACTGCATCATAGCCTACCAATGACACTGGAAAAATATTCGTATAAATATTCTCAACACCTTGATTTGTCAAAAATGTTGATATAAAATCTCCACTATATCCCTGGGCACGACTTTGTCCTTCCCATATCAATATTCCACCTGAATTAATAGGAAGATAGAATGTCATATTTTGACCTAATTGAATTTCAGCATCCTCAGATTCAGGGGTTAAAGTGAACTTTACAAATTTTGACTTAGCTTTATCAGATATTTTTACTTCAAACACAAGTGGTGTTTCCGTATAGCCATCGGGAATGAATTTCGTATTGCAGGAATCTGAAATGATTTCAATATAATCGTCTTCACAACTAAGTCTTAATGTGCTTTTTTCTGAACCTGTCAGTATTGAATAATTCCTGATTAAAAAACCGAGTCTTATCGTCTCGCCAGGTTCTAATGCTTTATTTTGATTTGCATTTCCTGTGCTGTCGTCTGCTTCCACATGGACTAAATCAAGTTTCAATGTTTTGGGGATTTGGATGTTTTTCTCAGTCAAAGCCCTGTAAACATTAATTCTGCCACTACCCAGCATATTTTTATAATTTGTATTCAAGGAATCAATATTGTCAGCAGTTCCTATTACTTGTCTTTTTAATTGTTCATTTGTCCAATTCGGATACTTTGCTTTGACCAAAGCAAAAGAACCTGCGGCGACTGGGCTCGCCATTGATGTACCCTGAAACCTTTGATATCCTCCATTTCTTACACAACTCAATATTCCACCATCAATATTTGTTTGTCCTCCTGGTGCAGAAATATCAACATGATTACCATAATTCGAATAACTTGCTTTTGCATCTGTGGAAGCTACAGATGCAACACTTACTACATAAGGATACGAAGAAGGATAAAAAGGTTCAGAATAGTTATTATTTCCTGCCGCAACGACAACTAACGTTCCCAAAGCATTAGCATACTCTATTGCTTCTGCATTAGCTCGGGAATATCCTCCACCTCCCCAACTGCAATTAATAATATCACATCCAAGCTCTGCTAAATAAACAATTCCCTCAAATCCTCTGAGTATATAATTAAAACCTGGTGCTGAATGTGATGTCGGAACAAATTTGACATTCCAGCTAATCGAAGCTATCCCATTAGCATTATTTGTCACACCTGCAGATATTCCTGCCACATGTGTCCCGTGATTATTGAAGTCCTCAGGATTATTCCCCTGAGAATCCTTTTCATAATCTTCCAGAAAGTCCCAACCTATTAAATCATCAACAAAACCATTATTGTCATCATCAATACCATTTAAATCTCCCGGGTCTAAAACATATTTTTTAAGAGAATCATTCCATTCAATAACTTTTCCATCTTTATCAGCATCTTCAAGAAGATTTTGCCAAAGATTGTTGGTCAAATCAGAATGGTTCCAGTCAGTCCCTGTATCGCATATTCCGACTAAGATTGTTGAATCGCTTGTTTCACCTTTAATGATGTTCCATGCTTCTTCTGCTTTGATTTGTGGCAGATGTTGGCATTGAGAATACATAGAATCGTTGGGAACTTCCAGAGGATAATCCAATGGGACCAATTCAGCGTATTCAATAAAGGAGGATGTTTTGAGTTCCTTAATTAATTTTACCAGATTCTGGTTTTGAGCAACTTTTACAGTATATATTCTTGATAAATCAGGTAACTGAATTTCTTGATTTTGTATTCGTTCTTTTACTTTATCAGGTAGAGATATCCTCTGTTTGAAAGCATTTTCGATTGTTCTGACAGAATATTTTCCCAATATATTATCAATTTCTTCAATACCGAATTTGCTCAAAGTATTCTCTTTTTTTGTTTTGGACATCATAATAGATTTGGCAGAATTATTAATCTTTAAATAAATTCTGTCATTGCAATAATTTGCTCTACCTTCCCCATCAGTCATATTTGACTGGTCAGGATAATTATTCTGATTTGCCCTTGTCGCTGTTATAACAAACAAAAAGAATATCAGGTTTACAATATATTTCACTCTAATCTCCAATATAAAATTTATAAAAATTTAATTTAATCAATTAATTAATAATAAAAAATTGAATTAATCACGATTTTCCTAAATTAAATAAAAATAAACTAAAGGCAAATTCGATTTAATATGTTTAATTAATTAAATAAATATTATTTGAACTATGAAAGTTATTAAGTACCTGATATTAGTATTGGCTATTGTGTTATTTACTCTTTCAAAGGGACAATCTCAACTTCTTTTCCAGCTTGGAAATCAGGGTGATACACATGGAAAAGCTATTACTATTGATAAGGACAGTAACTTTATTATAGCAGGTACTTTTCAGGGTACTCTCAATTTCAATCCAAAAGGGTCAAATGAGCTCACAAGCAATTTAGGTAGCACCGATGTTTTTATAGCTAAATATGATAAAAAAGGGAATTTCAAATGGGTAAAAAATATCGGTACAACAGGAGTTGATATACCAACAGCAGTTAAAACAGACAATACTGGAAACATTGTTATTGCCGGTTATTTTGGTAGTGAAAATCTTCCCGGAAGATTTATTGACCTTGACCCAGGACCTAAAGAAGCAAAATTTTATGGCGAAGGAGGTATTGACGCTTTTATTGTTAAGCTTAACAGTTCCGGAGAATATCAGTGGGGTTTTTTAATAACAAATAAAGATAGTTACAGCACAGAAATAATCTGGGATATTGCGATTAATAAATCAGGACAAATTTATTTGAGTGGTATTTTTGCAGGCACTGTTGACTTCAATCCGAAAGGAAACAGAAAGTTAGTTAAACAATCAGGAACAGCTCACGGATATTTTACTTCAAAATACGAACGCTCAGGTGAAAATCTTTGGATAACAAAGATAGGTGCAAATATTACTAATCCTTTTGACGAGGGTTTTTCTTCCATTGATTTAGATGCCAATGATGGCTGTATTGTTGCTGGAAATTTCAGGGATACAGCAAGATTTGAACCTGATATTGACAATGAATTCCTTGAAGTAAGTTCAGGAAGTTCAGATATGTTTATTGCTAAGTATTCATCATTGGGAAAAATCACTTTCAGGGGTGGATTCGGTGGAAAACAGCAGGATAGGATTTTCCCGGGATGTGGTAAAATTGGAACTGACGGTAATTTTTATTTAAGTGGTAATTTTATCGGAAAAGCTGACTTCTATCCCGGCTTTGCAACAAGAGAAATTGAAAACAAAAACCAGTCAAAACAAATTTTTCTTTCATCTTATACTCTATCAGGAACACTCAGATGGGCTTATACTTTTAATTCAGATGCTGAAGACGATGTACCGATGGGACTGGATTTTGACAGTGAAGGATATGTCTATTTAAGCGGATATTTTACTGGTGCAACGAATTTCAATCCGAAAGGAGATAAAACACTGACTTCCAAAGGTATTTCTGGTGCATCAGATGGCTTTTTAGCAAAATTTGACAATCTTTCAAATTTGATATGGGCTAATCAGTATGGTGATAAAATAACAGGCAAAGATAAATATGACAGATATCAATTTACTTCTATTGATGCGATAAAAATTGATTTCGATGATAATGCACTGGTAACTGGAAAATTTTATGGTACTGTTGATTTTGACCCTTCGAATGAAATTTCTGCTTTGACAGTTCATAACATTTTTGATATGTTTTTTGCAAAGTACGATTATGACGGATACCTATGGTTCGAAGGTGGCTCACGCCCAAAACTTAAGTTAATATCACCTAATGGCGGTGAAATCTGGAATGTTGATTCCACAAGAATAATAACTTGGAGTAGTAAAAATGTTGAATTACTAAGAATTGAATACTCAATTGACGATGGCAATAACTGGATATTAATATCAGATTCCGTATCTGCAAGTAGCGGAACTTTTTCATGGGTTGTCGAGGACACACCATCATCAGATTGCAGAATTAAAATCACTGATTTGAAAGATATGAAATTGTTCGATATTAGCAATGGAAAATTTGAGATAACTTCTGAAGTTAAACCATCGAGAGTTATTTTTACATGGGGTAATCTTGGACCAGTAAGTGGAAAAGCTGTTGCTGTTGACAGCAAAAATAATTTCGTTGTTACAGGTTCATTCCAAGGAACAATTAATTGCGACCAGGGCAATGGTTTAGTTAACCTGACAGCAAAAGGTAGCCAGGATGTTGTTCTTGCAAAGTATAATGAGTTTGGTGATTTGATTTGGGCATTTAATTTTGGGTCAGCAGGAGTTATCTGTGAGCCTAAATCAATAGCCCTTGATGGCTCAGACAATATTTATGTTGCCGGACACTATGGGAGAGCAGGTGATAATCCTTCTAATGTTGATTTTAGTAAAGAATCAAAAATCGATACGATTTCAACGCTTGGTGGTTACGATGCTTTTATAGCAAAATATAATAAGGACGGTAATTTCATTTGGGCTTTTAATCTGGGTAATTCTTTGGGTAACACAAATGAGACAATTAATAGTATATCAGTAGAGAATAACGGGACAATTTATGTATGTGGAGTGTTCAATGGTTCAGTTGATTTTGACCCTACAAAGACTGTACATAAACTTACAACAAAAGGAGAGCAACCTGAATTGTTTATTGCAAAATATAATTCCGAAGGGAAATATTCTTGGGCTTTAAATCTTAATACAAAAATGTCAGATGCTGAAACAGAAGGAATGGCTTCTGTTAAATATGACGGTACTGGAGGGTGTTTCGTTAGCGGAAATTTCAGAGATAGTGTTAATTTCCATCCCTTAAGCGTTTCTGGTCACTGGATGAAAAGTAAAGCAGAAACTGACATTTTTCTTGCCAGGTATAAGTCGAATGGCTATTTGGATTGGGCTCTACAAATTGAAAGCAACGGAAAAGACCTGACATCAAGTAACTGTCTAACACGTGGCAATGGAAATTTACTATATTTAACCGGAGTATTTGATGGAAGAGCAGACTTCTACCCTGGGTTAATGACCAAAGAACTTACTTCAACAAATAATAATCCTGATATTTTCATTGCATCTTACACAACAGGTGGCAATTTCAATTGGGTTAGAAAAATTCCATCAGTTAATGGCTATGATTTTCCGAAAGCAATAACCTTGGATACATCTCAGAACATTGTTCTAACAGGTTACTTTACTGATGATATTAACTTTGGAGATGAAAAAAATTCAGTTACTTTCACTTCATTGGGTAAAAACGGAGCATCAGACATATTTTTGGCTAAATTCGACAGCAAAGGAATATATGTTTGGGCAAATCAGTTTGGAACTGATACCAGCGGTACAGGTTTACTGTCTGAACCAAATTCAATGGTAATAGATAAATCGAATAATATTATTATCACCGGAACATTTTTCGGGAATAATTTTGATTTTGATGGTTCTCAGGAAAAATTTCTGTTGAGCAGTCAAGACAGAAATGATGCCTTTATAGCCAAATATTTTGAAAATGGCATGCTTTGGATACAAGAACCCGATACCACTCAGTTATTTCTAATAAAACCGAACGGTGGTGAAAAACTTTTTGTTAATAATTTATATGATATTAAATGGCAAAGTAAATTCATCGAAAAAGTAGGATTGAAATATTCAATTGACGGAGGTAAAAACTGGATTCAGATAGTTGATAGTATTAAAGCTGATATTGATTTTTTCACTTGGTTGGTACCAGACCAACCTTCAGAAAATTGTAAGATTTTAGTTTATAATCCAAATAATTTGAGAAAAATGGATGTTAGTTCAAAACCATTTATTATAACAGACAAATATCTTGAATTGATTTCACCAAACGGAACAGAACAAATTATTTCCGGGACTAAACAAGATATTCAATGGAAGAGTAATAAAATTGAATTTATCAATATTTATTTTACTTCAAATTCAGGTATAAGTTGGGAACCATTGGCTTTGTATTATAATTCTTCGTTGGGTTCAATGACCTGGACAGGCAGGGAAATTAATTCTCAAAAATGTAAAATCAAAATTGTAGATGTTAGCAATCCTGAGTTTTCTGATTCATCAGATAATTATTTCAGTATGAAAAAATCAAAGATTAGTACAATAAAACTGATAAAGCCAATTGGTGGTGAGACATTTCTGATTGGTTGGTATAATGACATTTTCTGGGAATCAGATAATGTTGATTCAATTAAAATCGAATTATCAACAAATAACGGATTATACTGGGAAACCATTGCTGACAAAGTACCAATTACTGAAAATAAATATTCGTGGAATACTAATAGTGAAATCTATAAGTCTGATTCCTGTCTTATTAGAGTCTCGGAATCTCTGGATTCAACAATTTTTGATTTGAGCGATTCCTTGTTCAGAATTGATTTCGATATTCATGTGGAAAGAAATGAATTGAATGATTTAAATATCGAAAATATTTATCCACAGCCAGCTGATTATTATATGATTGTACAACTAAACAGCGAAAAAGCTATTAATTGTAATTTTACAATTTTTAATTCTTTAATGGAGCCTGTTGAACAGTCAAAAATATCTGTTAGAAAAGTTAATGATAAAAAATTCTTTATAAATTTAACTGATTTATCATCTGGGTTATATTTTTTGAACATTACCTCAGGTAATCAGATAATCAGGAATAAATTTATGATATTAAAATAATTATCGACTATGAAATATTTTTTTTTTAATTTTAGATTTTCAAACTTAACAATTATTCAATTATTTTCATTCTTAATGAATTGAGGTAGAAATGAGAAAATGGCGGGTTGATGATTCCAAAGAACTTTATAATGTTAATGGCTGGGGACTGGATTATTTCAGTATTAATGAAAAGGGTAATGCAACAGTAACTCCCAAAAAAGGTGGTATCACTATTGACCTTAAGGAACTCATTGACGAACTGTCATTAAGAGATGTAAGTTTTCCGGTATTGCTCAGGTTCCCTGACATTTTGGATGATAGAATTGTAAATCTTACACGATGTTTTGAAAATGCTTCTGAAGAATACGAATTTAAAGGTAAATATTATGCTATATATCCAATTAAAGTTAATCAAGTCAAACCTGTTGTTGAGGAAATAATCCGTCATGGAAGCAAATACAATATCGGTCTTGAAGCTGGCTCAAAATCCGAACTTCATGCTGTTTTAGCTACTACAACTAATTTTGACACACTTATTGTCTGCAACGGTTATAAAGATGAAACATTTATTGAGCTTGCTCTGCTTGCACAAAAAATGGGAAGGAAGATTTTCATTGTTGTCGAAAAACTGAATGAACTAAAATTGATAATCTCAGTTGCAAAAAGATTGAAAATAAAACCAAATATTGGCATCAGAATTAAATTAGCTAGCGGAGGAAGTGGTAAATGGGAAGATTCAGGCGGAGACCAAAGTAAATTCGGACTGAATGCAAGTGAATTACTTGAAGCTGTATCAATTGCTGAGGAGAAAGGTATTCTCGACCAAATAAAGATGATACATTTCCATATTGGTAGCCAGGTAACAAAAATCAGAATGATTAAGAATGCACTGAGGGAAGCATCTCAATTTTATGTAGAGCTTAAAAAAATGGGATGCGGTATTGAATTTGTTGATATTGGTGGTGGTTTGGGAGTTGATTATGACGGCTCAAAATCATCAAACCAAAGTAGCATTAATTATTCAATTCAGGAATATGCAAACGATTCTGTCTTTATGTTTATGGATGCTTCCGATAAGAATGGCCTTCCCCATCCAAATATTATTACTGAGTCAGGCAGGTCAATAACAGCACACCATTCTATTCTCGTGTTTAATGTACTTGAAACGACATCATTACCCGAATGGGACGACGAAGAAATCAATGGTTCAAATCATGAATTAGTTACAGAACTTTATAACATATACGAAAATCTTACAACAACAAATATGCTTGAGTCATGGCACGACGCTCAGCAGATTAGAGAAGAGTCCTTGGATTTATTCAGTCTGGGTATGCTTAAGCTGAAAACAAGAGCATTGATTGAAACACTTTTTTGGTCAGTGTGCCGAGAAATTAATCTGCTGTGCAAGGAAATCAAGCATATACCAGAAGAATTGAGGAATCTTCCAAAAATGTTAGCCGATAAATATTTCTGTAATTTTTCTTTATTCCAGTCATTACCTGATTCATGGGCTATTGACCAAGTTTTTCCTATTATGCCAATCCATAGACATAACGAAAGACCATTGCGAAATGCAACCATTCAGGACATTACCTGTGATTCTGATGGCAAGATTGATAACTTCATTGGTCAGAGAAATGCCGCTCATTATATACCACTTCATAAATTGAGAGATGATGAGCCATATTTCATTGGTGTATTTCTTATCGGAGCATATCAGGAAATTCTCGGGGATATGCACAATCTTTTTGGCGACACTAATGCGGTTCATGTTGTTTTAAAGAAAAACGGATATGATATTGAGCAAATAATTGACGGAGAAAGTGTTTCTGATGTACTCGGCTATGTCCAGTACAATTCAAAAAAGATGGTCAGAGATATGGAAATCTGGGTTTCTGCCGCTGTCAAAGCAGGTAGGATAAGCTCCAAGGAAGGCAAAGAATTTTTAGATAACTACCGTTCTGGTTTATATGGATATACATATTTAATTTAGAAAAATGGACAATACAACTCTAAAAAAGCAAGGTGCATTCTTTTTCGCAGTATTTATCAGCTTCCTGACACTTAGCGGTTTTCTTTATTTGACAGGTATTATTTTAAAACCTCTTGTTTTAATAATCATTTCAATGTTTGTTATTACTCCTTTTATTAAAGAATATCCTTTTGCAAAAAGACTACTTTTATTAATTAGCATGCTTTTCATTGGTTGGTTACTTTCCGATTTGGGATTTGCTGTAATACCTTTTTTCGTTGCTTTTATATTGGCATATTTACTTGACCCCTTTGTTGTAACTCTTGAAAAAGCAAAAATCCCGAGATGGTTGTCCGCTTTTTTGATTGTTTTTGTTTTTGTTGGTAGTATAACAATGGTTGCTATATATATTTTCCCAATAATTTATGAACAACTTGATGATGCTATTAATAAAATTTCTGTTTTCGTCAGTGATTTATCAAAACAATTAAACAGCAAGTCTTTTTATAAATTTATGTCTGAATTAGGATTGAAAAAAGCAACCACAAAAGCAATAGTACAAAACGACATCCTACCAAAACTTGAACCAATATTATCAGGAGTCTTGAGTTCATTGCTTCATTTGGTTACAAACATATCAACTCTGGCAACAAGTATTTTCAATATTATTTTAGTTCCGATATTGTTTTTTTATTTCTTAAAAGATTATAGGAAACTGGTTAATCTATCCAAAACAATATTAGAAAAGAAGAACATCAAGTTGCTGAACGACCTGAAAAGAATCAGTAAAATATTTAAAAAATATGTATCATGGCAAATTACAGCCGCTATTATTATTGCTACTGTCTGCTCAGTTATGTTTTCAATTTTTAAAATACCTTACCCGATTATTTTAGGAATAATCTGTGGAATTCTTAATCCAATTCCTTACTTAGGAATATTTGCCAGCATGATAATTGGGATATTAACTATTGTTTTAGTTAATCAGCCAGATGTTTTATCTCAAATTATCACAGTTGTTTCTGTTATTAGTGCAATGCATTTTATAAATGCTTACCTGCTTGAACCAAATATCGCCGGTAAGATGATTGGTTTGCACCCTGCTCTCTTGATTGCTTCACTTTTTGTCTTTAGCGGACTTTTTGGTTTTCTTGGTTTACTCATTGCCGTACCTCTTACAGCAACTCTTGTTATGTTTTTTAATGACTGGTTAAAAAGTAATGTAAATATTTCATTATTAAAGGAATAAATAATTCATTTCTTTTCTGCTGTCTTTATAAGTCGTTTATTAAAATATAACTTAAAGAAATTCGTTTTATATCAAAATTTATTATTGAGGAAATGAACTTGAATAAAATTAAGTATTATATATTATTACTATTACTGACTGGTTTTTCCATTCAATTAAAAGCAGAAAAGATATTAATCCCTATGGATTTATCTCAGACTGACCATTTGAAAGCTTACGGTATTGCCTACTGGACTTTGAAAAAAGAACAAACTGTTGACTGGCTTTTAAATTATCGGGGTGGTTCCTTTATGACTGAATATAATAGTTTAATTGCAAATGAATGTAATATCAGGGGTGTTTTGTTTGAAGTGATAGATGAAGCACATGCATCTCAGATTTACTCC
>RCNQ01000035.1 GCA_003731675.1 Bacteroidetes/Chlorobi group bacterium ChocPot_Mid | reverse complement strand
TACTTTCGCTTTTTTTCCATTCCCTATTAGGAACGGGTTACAAATATAATTGTTTTTTTTCTTTTAAGCAATTATTTTTTAACCAAATCTGTTTTCAAAGACCTCTTTGCACTTACTTTTAACTAAATTAAAATCAATATCCGTGCCAATTTCCTTTTTTATTGATGTTACTCCTTTACCCCTTATACCACAAGGAATTATGTAATTAAACTCTTCCAGATTGTTATTAACATTTAAAGCAAATCCATGGCTTGTAATCCAATCTGAACAATGCAATCCCATAGCACAAATCTTTCTTTTCCCATCAATCCAAACACCAGTAAGCCCTTTTAATATATCAGCTTTGATGCCGTAAGCTGATAATAGTTCAATTACTGAATTTTCTATTTCCCTTAAAAACCAATGTAAATCTTTCTTGTAATTTTCAAGATTAAAAATCGGATATCCGACAAGTTGTCCGGGATTATGCAATGTAACATCTCCGCCACGGTCATTTTTTACAACACTAATCCCTTGTTTTTCAAGGAATTCAGGATTTATTACAATGTTATCTTCAGTACCGTTTCTGCCAATTGTTATAACAGATGGATGTTGGCACATCACAAAAACATTTTGTTTTCTATCCGCACGGATTTCTTCAACAATTTCCCTCTGCTTCCTCCATGCCTCATTATATTCAATTAATCCCCAGTCCCTAACTTCTATCATCGAATATCATTATAAATGATTTGTTTAACTATATATTCACCGCTTCCCCAAATGCCTGAGCGGATGCTTCCATTATCGCTTCACTCAAAGTCGGATGTGCGTGAATAGTCTTGAATATAGATTTTCCTGTTGCTCCGAGTGTTCTCGCCAATCCTATTTCTCCAATCATTTCCGTAACATCAGGTCCAATCATGTGAGCACCAAGCAATTCACCATACTTTGCATCAAAAATAATTTTTACGAAACCTTTTGCTTCGCCAATTCCATGTGCTTTGCCTGAAGCTGTAAATGGGAATTTTCCGACTTTGATATCATAACCTGCTTCTTTCGCTTTTTCTTCGGTCATTCCAACGCTTGCTACCTGTGGATTGCAGTAAGTACACCCGGGAATATTATTATAATCAATTCCTTCAGTCTTATGTCCGGCAATAAATTCTGCACATTCAATTCCTTCAGCACTTGCTTTGTGTGCTAACCATGGAGGACCGGCAACGTCACCTATTGCAAAGATACCTTCGACATTTGTTCTCATGTGCTTATCAACTTTAATAAATCCTCTATTTAATTCAATTCCAAGATTTTCCATCCCAATATTTTCAATATTTGCCTGAATACCAATAGCATTCAAAGCCATCTCAGCTTTCAAAGTTTCTTCTGTTCCGTCTTGTTTTTGAATTTTCACTTCAACACCATCTTTTGTGACTTTTGCCGACAAAACCCGTGCATTAGTCAATAAATTAATTTTATCCTTTTTGTAATGACGAGATAGTTCCTTTGAAATATCTGCATCTTCGACAGGTAAGATTCTATCCATCATTTCAACGATGGTTATCTCAGTTCCGAAAGCATTGTAAAAATATGCAAATTCAACTCCTATAGCACCTGCACCCATAATAATCATGGACTTAGGTGGTTTGGATTGGACCAATGCTTCTTTTGAGGTTATAATCTTTTTATGGTCAACTTCTATTCCTTCAAACATTCTTGGTCTTGCTCCGGTAGCAATTATTAAATTCTTGGTAGTTATTACATCAGTTGTATTACCTTCTTTATCTTGTACTTCAATTTTATTCCTTGATTTAATATATGCTGTCCCTTTTATACTGTCAACTTTATTTTTTTTGAATAAAAATCCGATACCGGAACTCATTTTTTGCGATACTTCCCTGCTACGCTTAATCACTTTTTGAAAATCAAAGCTATAATCTTTAATATCAAATCCAAATTCATCGGCATGTTTCAAAAAATTCATAAGTTCAGCATTTTTTAATAAAGCTTTTGTCGGGATACATCCCCAATTTAAGCAAATGCCTCCTAATTCTGCTTTTTCAATACAAACAGTTTTCAAACCCAGTTGCGAAGCTCTTATTGCGGCTACATAACCACCGGGACCTGAACCAATAACAACGACATCATATTCCAGATTATTCATATTTTTATCCTCTTGTTAAAAATTGTAATTATATTCTGACGAAATATAAGGTTAAAAATTATTCTTTTCTGTTTCTATAAAAAATTAAATTTGTGAATAAAATCTATTTTATGTGTCATAATAAAAGTTAAGTAAAATCTTTTTTTTGTCTTTTGTAAATTTACCTATAACTAAAAAATCAAGTTAATTGAAGTTTATAATTCAAGGAATTTCAATAATGATTAAATAAATCCGAATATTTAAAGTCTTATAGTTTAATAAAATTGTATTAATTTTGATTTTTATTTTTAAACAATTATTGGAAAAATATGAGAGCAGTAATTCCGGTTGCAGGAGTAGGCACAAGATTAAGACCACACACTTATTCTTTACCAAAGGTTTTGTTGAATGTTGCAGGAAAACCGATTTTGGCACATATAATGGATGCAATTATAGAACAAGGTATTACTAAAGCTACTATTATTACCGGATATATGCGGAAAAATGTTGAATCATTTGTTAAAGAAAGATATAGTATTGAAGTTGATTTCGTTCCTCAAAAGGAATCACTTGGTTTAGGGCATGCAATTTGGACAGGTAGAGATACTTTCGGTGATGAACCATTAATGATTATTCTTGGAGATACCGTTTTCGATGTTGATTTAAAATTAGCTGAAAAATCCGGTATATCTTCAATAGGTGTTAAAAAGGTAGATGACCCACGAAGATTTGGTGTCGTCGTCAAGAATAAGGAAGGAATCATTACCAAATTTGTTGAAAAACCTCAGAAATTTGTTTCAGACCTTGCTATCGTTGGGCTTTATTATATAGCAAACCCACAACTACTAAAACAATCATTAGAGCAAATCATTAAAAATGACATTCAGACAAGTGGTGAGTATCAATTAACTGATGCTTTACAACTTATGCTTGAAAAAGGGGAAAGATTTTCTACTTTTCCAGTTGAAGGTTGGTTTGATTGTGGTAAACCAGAAACTTTACTTTCTACAAACAGACACTTATTAAATAAGTTAAATCATTTTCCCTCTCCTAATGGATGCGTAATCGTTCCTCCGGTTTTTATTGCTCCTGATGCTACTATTAAATGTTCAATAATTGGTCCTTATGCAACTGTTGCTACTGGTGCAACTGTTGAAGACAGTATTATTCGTGATACTATCATAAGTGATGGGGCTAAAGTATCTTCATCACTTCTTGAAGAATCAATTATTGGTAACAATGCACACGTTAAAGGAAATTTTATAAAAATGAATGTAGGAAATTCCAGTGAAATTAATTATTAATTGATTAGTTTTTTCTGGAATTTTTTGGGGGGAGATTATTATGAATTATCAAATTATTGATGAAGAACTTATTAATAATTTATTGCTTGATGCCTCGAAAAGCAATAATACAGACTTTAATGACATTCTTAACAAAGCTCTAAAACTTAAAGGATTGGAGCTGACTGATATTGCTTCACTACTTCAAATTAGTGATGAAAAGGACTTGAATAAACTATTTAGTGCTGCAAATGAAGTAAAGCAAGCAATTTATGGGAACAGAATGGTTCTTTTTGCACCTCTTTATATCTCAAATTATTGTTCTAATAACTGCCTTTATTGTGGTTTTAGAATAGGTAATAAGGATATTGAGAGGAAGACTCTGACTATCAGTGAAATCAAATCAGAAACTTATGAAATTCTTAGCCAAGGACACAAACGTGTTCTTATGCTAATGGGTGAAGAACATAAGAACTGTACTTTTGATTATTTCCTGGAAGCCATCAAAGCAGTTTATAGTGTTAAGGATGATAAAGGAAGCTACATTCGGAGAATTAATATTGAAATTGCACCTCTGAATGACGAAGAATTTAAAAAATTAAATCAAGTTTCGATTGGTACTTATACTGTCTTTCAGGAGACATATCATAGAGAGACATATCAAATAATGCATCCAAGTGGTAAGAAAGCCGACTATGATAATCGTATTGAAACAATGGACAGAGCATTATCCAATGGTCTTCATGATGTTGGTATAGGTGCTTTGTTCGGATTATACGATTATAAATTTGAAGTTCTGGCTTTGATTATGCATGCTAAACATTTAGATAAAAAGTTTAATGTAGGACCGCATACGATTTCAATACCAAGAATATATTCTGCGAAAAATGCACCTTACTCAGAAAATATTCCTCACAAAGTTAATGACAAGGATTTTAAAAAGCTGGTTGCAATTTTAAGACTTGCTGTTCCATACACCGGTATGATTCTTTCTACACGAGAACCTGCCCAATTGCGCAATGAATTATTTCACTTAGGTATTTCTCAATTAAGTGCTGGTTCAAGAACAAACCCCGGTGGCTATAAGCAAGCTTTTGCTGATTCAATATCTGACGGACAGTTTTCATTAAATGATACGAGAACATCAGGTGAAGTAATTTCTGATTTGATTAAGCAAGGATTTATACCATCATTTTGTACCGCTTGCTATCGTTTGGGTAGAGTTGGCGAGGATTTTATGGACCTCGCAAAGCCAGGTTTAATAAAATTGAATTGTCATCCGAATGGCTTACTGACATTAAAGGAATATTTGATTGATTATGCTGATGAAGATACTCGCCTTGAAGGTGAAAAATTGATAAATAATGAATTGAAGGATATTCCAAGTGAAACCAGAAGACAAAAAACAATTGAATATCTTCAAAGAATTGAAGCAGGTGAAAGAGATTTATACTTTTAATAGCTTATGCATAAATGAAAGAACAAATTCAATAATTTAAACATTAGTCTTTTTTTGGCTTTACGACACAGGCAAATTGTAAATATCGGGTATCAGATAATGTCCCTAAAAAAAGGGCATTTAATAAATTGAATTTAAATGTTTTAACCTGATTAATTCCTTTAATGGTTATTATATCGAAGCCAAGAATTTCCATTGTTTCAATAATACTTTTCTTTGTGAAAAACCTCAGATGAGTTTTATCTAATATTCCGGAATCTTCATATTTCCATTGCTTGCTAATTAATAGTCTTTTTAAATTCCCAATATATCTTACATTCGGTATTGAACAAACAACTACGCCTTGATTAGTTAAAAGACTCTTGGTTTTCTCCAAAAGAGTATAAGGGTCAACTAAATGCTCCAATATGTCATTAAATACTATACAATCGAAATGTTGTTTGGGTAAAGTCTCAATTATATCAAAAACATCCCCGATAAAAACATTGTCGAGATTTGATTTTGCTGACTCTCCTGCAACATCATCAAGCTCAATACCCCAGACTGTTGAATTCATTTTATCTTTGACTAATCTACCAAAATATCCATATCCACAGCCAACATCGAGAATGATTTTTGAATTCTTTGGAATATATTCAAGCATCTCAGGTCTTGAAAGAGAATAATAATCCTCAGGTTTTTCTT
>RCNQ01000303.1 GCA_003731675.1 Bacteroidetes/Chlorobi group bacterium ChocPot_Mid | reverse complement strand
GAGCTGGACGGAAAAGGGTTCGGAAAAAAGATTTTGTTGTTTGTTCAACCGCATTTCAGAAACTTTGATTGCCTGCACTGATTGGTCAATTCCAATCCATTTGCGGTTTAGCTTGTCTGCAACAACAACTGTAGTACCACCACCAACGAATGGGTCAAATACAATATCGCCTTTTTTACTCGATAATAAAATGATCCTATCAAGCAACTTTTCTGGTTTTTGAGTTGGGTAACCAATGCTTTCAAGACTATTTGAATAAAGTCTATTGATATCACCCCATAAGTTATAGATGGGATTCCCTTTATCATTCTCTGGTCTTAATTTACGAAATGGTTTCCCATTTAATGACCAACCCAAGTCACCTTTTTTATCTAATTCTTTCAATTTATCTTTAGTCATCCTCCAACCATACTCTTTAGGAATAAATCCCTTATATTCATAAACAAGGTTTGGTCGTAATCCCATTGAACTTCCTCTGATGATAGGTCCTTGATAATATCTTCCTTTATCATCAAAATAAGGATACTTTCTCGCTAAATCTCCATCTTGCAATTGCTCTTTAGCCGCATCTTCATTAAAGTAATATTTTGATGTTTTTGAGTACCAATATATAGAATCTGTTGCAATTCCTAAGTTCTTTTTTTCAAATTGAGAACCTTTTGGGTTCCGTGTTCTTTGCCAAATAATATGATTCCTAAAATTATTCTCACCAAATATTTTATCCAAAATAAACACTCTGATATAAGCATCAGCGTGCCAGTCGCAATGGAGATATATAGAGCCGGTGGGCTTGAGCAAGCGGTGCATTTCTGCAACTCTTTCTTTGAGCCATGCGATGTAGTGGTCTATGCCACCCGACCAGCGGTCTTCGAAAGAACGGATTTCGCCTTTGTCGCCCCAAATCACTTCGTAGTTGCGGTTGGAGAAAAAGGGAGGGTCGAGGTAAATAAGGTCAATGGATTCGCTCTCCATCTTTCGCATAATTTCGAGGTTGTCGCCGAGTATTAACTGGTTCATGTTTCTTAAGCTAAAAGTTTAAAGCATAAAGCAAAAAGTTTTACTAATTATAAAAAAGGAAATTACGAAAAAATAGATTGAAATGCAAAAAAATAGCTGGTTTCTTACTCTTTACTTCGTTCTGTGTCGGATTCAGTGGAAAGTAAATTGTACAAATTTTTGTCGGAACTCGGATTTTTGGGATTTTTGTGATAAGACAAAAACGTGAAACGGAAGGCAGTTACACAGAGTTCCGCAGAGGAGGCACAGAGGGGCACAGAGTTTTCTTGGTGTCAGTTGGAATAACTGACAGAAGGGGAATAAAAGCTGAGATAACGGGAAATTGTTCTTGTTTCAATGTTTTAATCATTCATTCGTTACTTGTCAAATTGGATTGTCAATTATTTTAATGAAATAAATGAATAAAATTATACATAGAGCTGGCGAAAGAGGTTATTTTAACCATGGATGGCTGGAAACTTATCATTCTTTTAGTTTTGGAGGTTGGTTTGACCGGAATAAAATGGGTTTTGGTTTGTTGAGGGTTTTAAATGATGATACTGTTGCTCCCGGAAAAGGATTTGGTATGCATCCTCATGATAATATGGAGATTGTTACTATAATATTGAAAGGTCAGTTGAAGCATAGAGATTCGATGGGTAATGAAGGTATAATAAAGGTAAATGAAATACAAGCAATGTCTGCAGGTAGCGGGATTTTGCATTCTGAATATAATCCTTCCGAGACGGAGTCCTGCTCGTTGTTTCAGATTTGGATCAGACCTTCAACAATGAATATTAAGCCAAGATATGAGCAGAAGTCATTTGATTTTAAAGAAAAGAATAATAGATTTATGACTTTGGTTTCTCCGAAAAAATCGCATGAAACAATTTTTATTAATCAAAATGCATATTTTTCAATTGCCGTAATTGATAAGGATAATAAGATTGAATATAAACTAAGAGAAAGCAATAACGGGATTTATCTGATGGTAATTGAAGGGGAAATTAAAATAGATAACGACGTTCTTAGCAGAAGAGATGCAATCGGGATTAGTGGAGTTGATGTGGTTTCTTTTGAAGCTCTGACTGATTCGGAGATATTGGTGATTGAAGTACCGATGGGATAGGAGAAAGCTGAAAGCTTAAAGCAAAAAGCTCAAACGAAGTAGGAGGAAGAGAGAAGTTCAGTTTGTTCATCCTTCGACAAGCTCAGGATGACGTCCTTCGACGGGCTCAGGATGACGTACTTCGACGGGCTCAGGATGACGTCCTTCGACAAGCTCAGGATGACGTCCTTCGACAAGCTCAGGATGACGTCCTTCGACAGGGGCTCAGGATGACGTACTTCGACGGGGCTCAGGATGACGTACTTCGAAATGCTCAGGATGACGTCCTTCGACAGGCTCAGGATGACGTCCTTCGACAGGCTCAGGATGACGTCCTTCGACAAGCTCAGGATGACGTACTTCGACAAGCTCAGGATGACGTACTTCGACGGGCTCAGGATGACGTCCTTCGACGGGCTCAGGATGACGTCCTTCGACAAGCTCAGGATGACGTCCTTCGACGGGCTCAGGATGACGTTCTTCGACGGGGCTCAGGATGACGTACTTCGAAATGCTCAGGATGACGTCCTTCGACGGGCTCAGGATGACGATTTTATAAAATTGAAAATTGATTTATGATAAAATATTTTAATACTTGTTTTGATATTGATTGAGAGTTAGATGAATTCATATAGTTTTGGAATAAACGGGTCATGGTTGTTGTTTGTATTACTGATGCTTTTAAGTATCGGCTTTTCGATTTATAATTACAGGCGAACAATTCCACCCATTTCAGAGAGAAAGAAAGTAATATTGATTTCTCTGAGAAGTATTGGTTTAGGATTACTGCTATTTATATTATTTGAACCAATATTTACAATGATAACGGGTAAAGAAGAGCCACCAGTATTGGCTGTTTTGCTTGATAATTCACAATCTTCAGCGATGAACGATGCTTCAGGGAACAGGAAACAGGTTTACTTTAAGGCAATTGATGAGTCAGATTTTATGTCATTTGATGAGAAGCAATTGGATGTGAATTTGTTTGATGGTGAAGTGAAGCCAATAATTGAATTCACTAAGAATAATCTGAACTTTAAAGGTCAGTTGACTGATATTTCTCTTGGGATAAGGGAAGTTATGAGGAAAGTGGATGAAAAAAATATTCAGGCAGTTTTGCTGATTAGTGATGGTGCTTTTAATTCAGGTGCCAATCCAATTTATTCAGCTGATATTATTGGAAAACCGATTTTTGTAATAGGGATAGGAGATTCAGTAGAACCAAAGGATTTATCAATTCAATCAATACTGACAAATGATATAGTATATGTTGATAATCCAGTACCTGTTAACGTAAATATAAAATCATCGGGTTATGAAGCAGGGGAAATCAAGGTTGAATTGTTTGATAATGATAAAATAATTAGTACTCAGACATTTAATATTAATCCTGACAGACAAGAATTCACAGCTATATTTGAGTACAACCCCAAGGTAGAAGGAGTAAGAAAGTTAACAGCAAAAGTCAATGCTCTAACAAATGAAATAACATTGAAGAACAACAGTAAATCAGAATATATTGAAGTATTAAAAAATAAGAGAAAAATTGCAATATTTGCGTCAGCACCAGGTCCTGATGTTTCGTTTGTCAGGAATGCTTTGCTTGATGAGAATGGAACAGAGGTCAAGAGTTTTGTGCAGAAAAATAATGTCGAGTTTTATGAAGCCAATCCAACCGATAAAGATTTTAAAGAAACAGAGATTTTTGTTTTAATCGGTTTTCCGGGGAATAATACGAGTCAAACAGTAATGCAGAGCATACGGAATGAACTGGAAAAGGGGAAATCGCTTTTTTTTATTGCTTCGAAAGATTTGAATTATAATAATCTAAGAATAATTGAAGATGAACTACCTTTTGTTACAACATCAACAAAACCGATGGAATTTTTGGTGATACCAGATGTGAATCCTAATGCTGTATCGAATCCTTTGCTGAGGATAAGTGGAAGAACTGAAGATTTGCAGTTCTGGAATCAGCTCCCCCCTATTTTCAGGACAGAAACATTTGTCAGTGTTAAGCCCGAAAGTGAAGTTATTTCAACTATGAAAATAAACAATGTTCCACTGAAAGAACCATTAATACTTACGCGGTCAGTAGGAAACAAGAAGTCAGTTGCTTTCCTTGGGTATGGAATTTTTCGTTGGAAATTACTGGGCTTTGCTTCTGATAATGCAAGAGGGAAAAAGGACACACCGGATTTATTTACTTTATTTATTCAGAACACTGCTAAATGGCTTTCAGTTGATGTAGAGAATAAATTTGTTAATATTAAAACGACCAAGAAATTTTATAATAGTTCTGAAAAGGTAGAATTTATAGGTCAGATTTATGACAAGTCATTCAATCCTGTTGAGAATGCTAATGTTTCTGTTATGATTAAAGGTACTGGGGAAAGCAAAGAGTTAATACTCAATTCCATGGGTAATGGCAGATATACAGGTGAAATTGAAGGTTTATCAGAAGGTGGATATTTCTTTTCAGGAGATGCAATAGTGAATGGTTCTAAATTAGGTTCAGATAATGGCAGATTTTCTGTAGGTGAATTAGGGCTTGAATACCGAAATATGACTATGAATGTACCGCTTTTGAGGGCAATTGCAGAAAGAACAGGCGGTAAATTTTATCTGCCGAAAGATGCAAATAAATTTTTAGATGACTTGAAAAAAGCAAAAAGTTTTCGTCCACTGTCCATTACGGAGAAATCTGAATTGACTCTGTGGAATTTGCCCTGGCTGATTGCAATTGCTATACTTTGTCTTTCGATAGAGTGGTTTTTAAGGAAAAGAGCTGGTATGGTGTAGTGATTTGGTAATAAGCAATTATGCTTAATTAACCTAAACCCTGAGCTTGTCGAAGGACGTCATCCTGAGCTTGTCGAAGGACGAATGTACTAAAACTGTCATCCTGAGCCCGTCGAAGGACGTTATCCTGAGCTTGTCGAAGGATGAATGTAATAAAACCGTCATCCTGAGCCCGTCGAAGGACGTCATCCTGAGCTTGTCGAAGGACGAATGTACTAAAACTGTCATCCTGAGCTTGTCGAAGGACGTCATCCTGAGCTTGTCGAAGGATGAATTATTGAAATT
>RCNQ01000034.1 GCA_003731675.1 Bacteroidetes/Chlorobi group bacterium ChocPot_Mid | reverse complement strand
TGAAATAAAACGAAAACATCATCCTTTGTCTGCCTGATGTCTATCTCAACAGCTTTAAAACCAAGACCCTTGGCTCCATCAAGACTTTGTTTACTATTTTCAGGTTTTAATTGAACAACACCCCGATGTGCGAATAATATCAATGAATCTTGCATTAAGTCTTTTTCTATAGTATTTTTTCTTCCGAAACCACCACCAAAGATAAGGATGATAAACACCAATAAAATTAATATTGAAATTGAAATGACGATAAATATTTTTTTAATCATTTGCTTATATGGAATTAATTTTATTTATCAACTTCAAATCAGCTAATACTATTGCAGTAGCCGCTTCCACAATAACAGGCATCCTCAAAGCTATGCATGCATCGTGCCGACCTTTAATTAAAAGACTATCAATCTTCTTCTTCTTAAAATTAAAGGTTTTTTGCTCTAATGAAATCGAAGATGGTGGTTTTACAGCAACACGAAACACAATCGGATTACCATTTGATATTCCCCCATTGATTCCACCAGAATTATTAGTAGCTGTTTTTCCTTCTTCATCAATTATTACATCATTAAACTCTGAACCTTTCATCATTGATGCTCTAAATCCAGCTCCAAATTCAATACCTTTGATTGCTGGTATTGAGAAAACAATATGGCTTAATAAAGATTCAATACTGTCAAAAAATGGTTCTCCAAGACCAGCAGGGACATTTTCAACAATACATTCAATCAGCCCGCCAACTGAATCCTGCTTTGTTGCTATCTCGTAAACTTTTTCTTTAATCTTCTTACTTCCACCAACTTCGATTACTTTAGAATTAACTTTCATCGGTGCAATTATCTTTTTTGCTATCACTCCAGCAGCAACTAATCCAATAGTAATCCGACCAGAATGATGTCCACTCCCTCGATAATCATTAAAACCATTATACTTTATTCTTGAAGTATAATCCGCATGTCCGGGGCGTGGTAAATCAACATATTTTTGATATTCTTTGCTTTCAATATCAGTATTTTCGAATCTTATGACAATAGGAGTGCCTGTAGTATGATTGTTAAAAATACCAGATTCAAAGACAGGAAAATCTTTCTCCTTACGTTTAGTAGTTCCTACTGCTCCCGGTTTCCTTCTTTGAATATCCTTCATAAAATCTAAAAGCTTGATAGGTATTCCAGGAGGGCAACCATCAATCATTACACCAACACAATTCCCATGCGATTCACCAAAAATACTCACTCTAAATATTCTTCCAAAACTATTCATCTATTTGACCTCCAATTTTTTTCAAATCATTAAAGAATTCAGGGTATGATTTAGATACAAATTCCGAATCATTAATTTTTATTTGTTCCTCAGAATTTAATCCGGCAATTACTAATGCCATAGCTATTCTATGGTCTTTATGACTGTTAACTTCACAACCTTTAATGTCTCCACCTTCGACAAACAAAGTATTATTGCTAAAATAAATATTAATTCCCAGTTTCGTAAACTCAGAAATCAATGCATCTAATCTGTTACTCTCCTTATTTCGTAATCTGTTTACACCTGAAATTTCTGATATCCCTTTGCAATTAACTGCCAGACCGACAAGTGGTGGAAATAAATCAGGTGTATCTGTAGCATTGTATTTAAAAGCATCCAGCTTATTTTTTGAAACTTGAATAAAATCCTTATCTATTGTTATTAATGCTCCAGATTTATCCAATACTTCCAATATTTTCCTGTCTCCTTGATTAGAATCAATATTCAATCCGTGAACTTTTACACTACCAGCTACTGCTCCTGAAACTAATATAAAAGCCGCATTACTCCAATCACCTTCAACAATTATATTTGTTGGTAAATACTTCTGATTACCTTGTATTTTAAATATTCTGAATTCATCGTGATATATTTTTATCCCAAAGTATCCTAAAATTTCTAATGTTAAATCAATATAAGGTTTGCTTTGCAAATTTGTTACAATTACATTTGTATCCGAATTCAATTTCGGTAACGTAAATAAAAGACCTGACAAAAATTGTGAGCTAACTGAACAATCAATCTTAATTTCATTTTTATGATAAGAACCTCTTATTGTTAAAGGTAAACGACCTTGATTTGAACTACACTCAATCCCAAACCCTGCTAAACTTTGCACAACATCTGAAAAATCTCTCTTCAACAATGTTCCACAACCTTCAAGTTTAATCCCATCATTAAACAAAGGAGCCATGGCAGAAAAAAGTCTGACACATAAAGCAGATTCACCACAATTAAGAATATTATTCTTTATTCTTAATCCACCTTTGACTTTTATCGAATTCAAAGAATGTTCAACTTCTGCTCCTAAATTTTCGATTATCCCGATAGCTACTTTAGTGTCATCACAAATTGCAGGATTCACTATTTGGGAATAACCCTCAGCCAACAAGGCTCCAGCCAAAGCTCTAATCGTATAGCTCTTAGATGCAGGTGCATAAATTTCACCATTAATAACCGAAGTATGTATGCACTTCATCATAAATCTTATCTACAGCATCTGTTAGTAAACTATTATTATATAACAAAGCATCAGCAATATCGCAATAATAAGGAATTCTGTATTTTAATAATATCTCTGCTTTTTCGATTGGGTCAATTGTTGAATCAAATGGATTAGTTAAGGGTGGTCGTAACTCAGACTTCAACCTTTCAATACAAATCTCAACAGGTGAATAAACCCAAAATATATTACTCATTTCTTTTAATAAAGCACTGTTCTCCTCTTCAAGAATGAGCCCTCCTCCGCAGGAAATTATGATATTTTTCTTATCCTTTAATGATAACAAAACTTCTTTTTCAAGATTTCGGAAATATGATTCTCCACGAGTTCTAAATATCTCCTTTATCGGAATATTTTCTTCATTGACAATCATCTCATCTGTATCAAAGAAATCCCAGTTAATCTTCTTTGCTAACATCTTGCCGATTGTTGTTTTTCCACTTCCAATAAACCCAATCAAAGCAATATTCCCCTTTTTTTGAACTCCCGGATTTGATGGCTCTAAAAACCCTCGCAATGACTCACTTACTTCATTATCCTCTCGTAAATTAACACCTGTAAAATGCTCAAAAGATGGTATTGCCTGATTAACAAGCCAATGAATCCCACTAATAACATCACCTTGTAATTTATTAGATAGCTTTGAATAATCTGCCTGCAAAATATATTTCCCTTCAGTTAAATATTCGTCAATATTCAATTCTCCTGATGGGACAGTATTTATAATCAAATCAGAATTGTTAATTTCATCTACCAGACAATTCCATTCAGCAAATTCACATTTAATTCTGTTTGCAAAATCCTTTGCAATATCATTTGTTCGGTTAATAATTTTCACTTTCATTCCTGATTGAATCATTCCATATACTGCGGCTCTTCCTGCTCCACCACAACCTATCACTAAACATCTTTTTCCAATAACATCAATATTCTTCTCCTTTATGCTATTTATCACACCTAAATAATCAGTATTATAACCAATCAGTCTTTTATCCTCGCTAATTATTACATTTACTGATGAAATTAGTTCTGCTTCTTTGCTTATTTCATCAATATAATCCAAAATATCTGCTTTAAAAGGATAAGTTATATTTAATCCACAAATATCGAGACTCTTCATTATTTCTACGGTCTCTCTTGCTGAATCAGAAATAATCCTGATATATGAATTATCTAAAATATTATATTTCATACTAATATACTTGAAAATATCAGGACTTTTACTATGTAAAATTGGTTTACCTGCTACTCCGAAAATTTTGTGTGAAAGAATCATCGCATTAATTCGTATATTTTCTTTAAACTATGAACATCAATCTGCCCCGGTGCAGTCTCCTCATCTTTTTCAACTGATGAATACGTAAAAGGAGCACCAAGAAAAGTAGCCGCTACTCTGGTTATCCGCCCGATATTATCCATACCTAAAGATATTAATTTCCCTTTAGGATAATTCTTATATAAACTCAGCAAATTAATATTATCAGATTCATTTATCGGCTTACATGCAATCTTGACAATATCCGCACCCATTCTTAGCGACTCATTGATTATATTTTTCAAATATGACTTTTCAGGAGTATTTTCATAATTATGATACGATATAATTAATTTGCAAAAAGATTTCTTTGCTACACTTTTTAACTCATTCATCTTTTTTATATCACTATCATAACCAATATCAACATAAGATGCTCCAGATTTAACTGCGTTTAATAAAATCTTGTGCCTCATCTCATCATCATATTTACCTGGCCTGCATGTAGCTATCAATTTATTCGACGCATTAAACAATCTTCGGATTTCATCATCAGTCATTTTTGTATTGTCTAACCTAAATTCAATAAACGAATATTGTGTCAGATAACTTTCACAGTCATCATAATTTTCTGCATTGATACTGACACAAATCATAAATACCTCCTTAATTCATCTATTCCAATTTCTACAATTTCTGCTTTTCCTATATCTTTCAATAAAACAAATTTAATTTTATTATCAAACCTTTTTTTATCATTAACCATTGCTTCAAAAACTTTTCCACTATCAAATTTTCTTTCTACAGGTAAACCAATTCTAACAAGTAATTTCCTGACAGTTTCTAATACTTCCCTGTTTAAATTTAATTTCCCGATTGATATTTCAATAGCTTTAATCATACCTATTGATATAGCTTCCCCGTGAGATAAACCTAAGACTGATTCAAGAGCATGCCCAATAGTATGCCCAAAATTCAACAACCTTCTTATGCCATTTTCCCTTTCATCTTTCCGACCTACTTCCGATTTAATTGCCGCTGTCCTGAAAACTATTTCTTCTAATACATCTTTATCTAAACTAATTACTTTTTCAAAATTAACCTTGATAAAATCGAAAAAATTATAATCAAGAATCAATGCTGTCTTGACTATCTCAGCTAAACCATTCCTCACTTCTTTTTCGGGCAGACTCCTAAGCAAATTTAAATCAGATAAAATAAACTCTGGTTGATTGATTGTTCCCAGCATATTTTTTACACCATAAAAATTAATGCCGTTCTTACCACCAATCGAAGCATCAACTTGACCTAAAAGTGTTGTCGCAATATACCCGAATTTCAATCCTCTCTTAAATATAGAAGCAACAAAACCAGATATATCAGTTACGACTCCTCCGCCAATCCCCACTATAAATGCATCTCTATCGGCTTTTAATTCAATAAGTTTTCTAAAAATATTCTCAATTGTTGCGTAGCATTTACTTTCCTCACCAGGTTCTATTTCAATAACCGGATACTTATTGAAAGACTTCCCATAAATACTACTAACATTTTTGTCAGTAATAACAATACAGTTTTCAGGAACATACTTCGAAATATTCTCAATAGATTCCCCAATCAAAATTTTTGATACTTTTCCTCCAATATTTAATTCAATTTCTCTCAATCTGCTATAATGATTCTTTTACTTACAATATTCATTTAGATAATTCACCGCATCCTTATTGCCTAACTCAACTGCTTTTTGCAAGTCATCACAAGCACTTTTTAACTGATTAAGTTGCATCTTAGCAATTGCCCTTTCGAACCATGCCTTATCATTTTTAGGATTGAGCTTTATTGTCTGCGTATAATCTTTCACAGCACCATCGTAATCACCAACATTGTATCTTGCCGTTGCCCTGCTATAATAGCCACGCGAACCTTTCGGATTAAGCTCAATTACTTTATTCAAATCCTCAATTGCTCCCTTAAAATCTTTTAAATTAAATTTCGCACTTGCCCTGTTTGCGTATGCATCAAACCTTTCAGGTGCCAGCTTAATAACTTGTGAAAAATCATCAATAGCTCCCTGATAATCACCTTTCTCAATCTTAATCAATGCCCTGACATTATAAGAATGCGGATTTTTCGGGTCACTGCCTATAGCTTTGTTAATATCTTTCATTGCTCCTTCCAAATCTCCCATCTCCAGCTTTGACTTACCTCTTATAAAACTATAATTATCATTATCCATAAAGTTTTGTTCAATTTTTTCAATCCCCCCCTTAGGAATATTTACAAATTCAGGAATATTCACAGCATAATTTTTAACACTCAAATATTCCAGAAGCACTGGTGGAGAATCCCACCCATTCTCGTCAATATGCGTTAAATATAGTTGTGTATAAGGTCCCCTCGCTTTCGACGAAAAAACTAACCACTTCCCATTTGGAGACCATGAATGCCACGAATTCATTGTGTTTGGGTTATTGCAATTCATCTCTCTTGCTTTACCACCTTTTGCCGGAATAATAAATAACTTAGAATCAGGTTGCAACAACATAAAATTATTTGCCTGAGTAAATACAACCCATTTCCCATTCGGTGAATACTTAGCAAAAAAATTACTTTTCCCATTATTAGATGCTCCCTCTACCGGCACTGCCTCTCCACCCAAACCATCATTGAAAGGTACCCTGTATAAATCAAATTTATAATCCTGCTTCCCATCAATAAATGACTGTGCTATCGAAGTAGGTAAAATAACCTCATGCGACTTCTCTGCCTCTGGTACTTTCAAATAAGGTGCCCTTGCAAAAATTATCTCTTTGCTATCAGGACTCCATGATGGATTACTCTGGCAATATGCTGGATTATTCGCTCCAGGCAGTGAACTGAATTTCTTAGTTTTAGTATCATAAACCCCTATAATCCCCTTAACAGGAAAGAATAGTTGTGATATCATCAAATCTGGAATACGAACAAAAATAGACCTGTCTTTAACTGTACTTAAAGCCCATCTACCGTCTGGTGAAACCTGAGACAACAACCCATAAGTTTTATCGCCATCTTCCCTTTTATAATCGCTCCATGTTATTATATCATCATACTCAATCTGCATTCTTTTCTTAATCTTATTAATATAATAAGACCCCTTATCATTACCATAATCAACATCAATTCCAATAAATTTCCCGTCTGTTGAAAATGAATGACAATTCCCGCAAACCGGCAAACTGTCTATTACTTTTGGCGGTTCTTTATATAATGATATATCACCTAATCTCCAACTAATTGTATGCAAATTCTCAATCGCAAATCCGAATGGCAATGTTACTGTCCTGTAAAAGATTGGTGCTGATACAGAATCCTTCGATGTCTTCATTATAATTGAAGCAGATGATAGTACTTTCCCGGGTTCCCTACTTTTATCACCCCCAGACTCAAATCCCAAAATCCTGACTGTTATGTATTTCTCAATAGATTCATTTTTAATTTTTTCCCAATCAGTAGAATCAGCTTGAAATTTCTTTCCATTTATTATCTTCGATGTATAAATTATTTCACCATTATTTTCAAAATATAAAACCCAACTATTTGACTTGCTTTTATCCTCCCATAATATTGTTGGGGATACTATCTCCGGAGGAAAAATTGTACTGTCCCGTGGATAAACAATCTCCAAACTTGTCTCTGAACCTTTACTCTTCCAAAGTTCTATAATTTCATCACTTTCACTTTTATTACAACCCGAAAGAATAAAAATTGATAATAAAAAACATAATAAGTTTGTTTTTAATAAATTTCTTATCCACCAATTTTTTTTATATATATTTATCATATTATTATTCCTTTTTAATAATTAAAATAAATTTTAACTTACAAAAAAAGTTTATATTTTCAATAATTATATTAAAAAATTTAAATTTTGTGATTTCATTAAAATATTATAACTTAATAAAACTTTAATTGTTATTTTTAATATAAGGAGAAAAAAATGGAATTAGCTGGAAGTAAAACAGAACAAAACCTTTTAAAATCATTTGCTGGTGAATCACAAGCAAGAAATCGTTATGAATTCTTTGCAAAAGTTGCAAGGAATGAAGGTTTCGAACAAATTGCAAATATCTTTATTG
>RCNQ01000033.1 GCA_003731675.1 Bacteroidetes/Chlorobi group bacterium ChocPot_Mid | reverse complement strand
ACTCAACCGACCAGTCAGATGGTATTTCTGAAGAAAAAGAAATCTGAAAATCTTTGGCTACATCGTCGAAGTTTTCAAGCTTTGAATTGAAAACATTATCTGTGTTTGAACCTTTTTGGAATAATTGATTTAAATTTGTCAATCCCCAGCGAGAACACAAAGTAGATGAAGCATTAATCACCTCTTTGGTTGTTTCATCCTGAACAAATGCAACGGAATAAATATTCTCAGGTTTCCATGTTTGAGCATCAATATTGTAAGAATATTCAAAAACAATAGAATCTCCAACCTCAGCAGGAGTGAATAAAGTACCGTTAATGGTGGTAAATGATTTACGATATACATCAGGAAAATAGGTTTCTCCGTTAGACCCAGGAGGAGGATAATAATTAATTTCTTTTTCAACAACGAGACCTCTAAGTCGGTAAATACTTTGAGGAACTTCCATTAGTGTATATATGACTATTTTGACATTCCTTGTAACGTTATCACCTGTCTCAGAAATATAAATTCGCAACGGACTGCCTTCGGATGCCTCAGCATCAATCAATTCCTGGGTAACACCAGCAGGCATTCCATCCCATTTACTGCCATTAATCTGTATATGCGGAACACCAGTAATAGAATAGTATAAAACCCTGTCGGCAACATCTTGTTGATTGTATGCATTCATAGGGTCAACTCCAGGCCATACAGTATGATAAGAGACATGAATGATATTCCCAATATTCTTTTTGGTTATTGTAGAATCAAAAATGGGATTATTTAATGCGCAAGGTGCACAGCTTGCATTTGTAAAATGCTCAATAAGAACGTATTTCCTTGCCTGAGCAACACATTCATAAGAAAATAATACTGATAAAATCAGTGCGGGAATTATTAACCTTTTCATAATACTTCAAATTTATTAAAGAACATCTGTTATTATCATTTTAAAAGTATAATTTACGAAAATTATAAGAATTTTCAAAATGAATAGTGAAGAGTGAATAGTGAATAGTGAATAGTGAAGAGTGAATAGTGAATAGTGAATAGTTAATGGTGAAAAGAATTAAAATCTATGCATAAAAATCAAATCATTTTTTTCTTTTGCCAATATTTATTAAGTTGAAAAATTATATCAATTAGAATATTAAATATTATATAATTTATAAGGATAAAATATGAAATACTTGCCCATAGACAAAAATCTCTTTATAGAGAATCGCAATCGTTTCGTGAAGCACATGAAACCAAATACAATCGCTGTTTTTTGCTCGAATGATGATTACCCTCGTAACGGGGACCAGTTTTTCCAGTTCAGACAAAATTCCGACATCTTTTATTTAACGGGTTTAGACCAGAGCAAAACAATCTTGATTTTATATCCTGATTCAATCAGAAATGAATTCAAAGAAATTGTTTTTACCGAAGAAACAAGCGAATTGATAGCTATCTGGTACGGTCATAAATACACAAAGGAAGAAGCAACAAAAATTTCAGGAATTGAAAATGTCCAATGGCTGTCAGAGTTCAATAAGGTTTTAGTTGACTTGATGGCAAATTGCGATGGTATTTATTTAAATTCAAACGAAAACATTCGTTTTGCAACTGATGTCCAGTATTCAGATATGAGATTTATTCAGGAAATTAAAGCAAAGTACCCTTTGCATGAGTACTACAGAGCGGCTCCTATTATGAGAATGTTAAGAACAATAAAATCAAAAGTAGAAGTAGATTTAATAAAAACAGCGTGCAACATCACAGGTGTTGCATTCGAAAGAGTTTTGAAATTTGTCAAACCCGGAGTAATGGAGTATGAAGTGGAAGCCGAAATCATTCACGAATTCACACGCAATCGAGCTAACGGACATGCTTATTATCCAATAATCGCATCAGGAGCAAGTGCCTGTGTGCTTCATTACATAGAAAACAACAAGGAGTGTAAAGACGGTGACCTGTTGCTATTGGATTTTGGAGCTGAATACGCTAACTATGCAGGAGATTTGAGCAGGACAATACCAGTGAACGGTAAGTTTAGTAAAAGGCAAAAAGATTGCTATAATGCTGTCCTTCGGGTGATGAAACAAGCTCAAAATTTGTTAGTTGTAGGAACAACTATAGACCAGTATCATGAAAAAGTATGCAAAATTATGGAGCAGGAATTAATCGGGCTTGGACTGTTTACCGAAGAAGATGTTAAAAAGCAAGACCCGAAAAAGCCTCTGTTCTTCAAGTATTATATGCACGGGACGTCACATTTTATGGGATTGGATGTTCACGATTTGGGATTTAAGCAAGAGCCTTTGCAGGCAGGTATGGTATTTTCATGCGAGCCGGGAATTTATATTCAGGAAGAAGGAATTGGAATCCGAATTGAAAATGATATTTTAGTTACCGAAAATGGTCCTGTCGACCTAATGGCAAATATACCGAGAGAAGTTGATGAGATAGAAGATATAATGGGGTCTTAAAAAGAATGGTGACTGAAAATTGCATAATGCAAGATGGATTCGGTATGTTGCATAAGGCTCAGAGCTACTCTGTGTGATTGAATTGAGAATAATTTTAAAATAAAAAAATAAGGAGCAAAATATGAATATTTATGTATGGATAATATTGATATATCTTTTGGGTTTGACAGCATTCAACTTTTACAAAGCCAAAAATGTAAAAACTCAGGATGATATGATGGTAGCAGGACGAAGTCTTGGTATTGGGAAAATGGTGTTTACTTTAATATGCACATGGATTGGTTCAGGGACATTCATTGCAGGAGCTGAGTTTGCAGTTAAAGCTGGCTGGAGTTCTCTTTGGATGCCTGCAGGTGCTTGGGTTGGCATAGCGATAATATATTTCCTTGCAGGGAAAATCAGAACATTTGGACAATATACCATAGGTGATATTCTTGAGGTGAGGTATGGACGGTTTGCACGCTTGTTTGGTGCCATAGCCCTTGTTATAGCATTCACAACAATTGTTTCATATCAGTTCAGAGCAGGTGGTTTGATACTGAATATAATTACTGACGGAGCAATTTCAACAGCAGAAGGTCAGATATTTACAGCGGCATTTGTGATATTATTCACAGCTATCGGGGGAATGGTTGCAGTTGCACATACTGATTTGCCAAATGGGATTATAATCGTTTTAGCATGCACTCTTGCTGTACCTTTTGTAGTAATCGCAGCAGGAGGATGGAATGCACCTGCATCAGTTTTGCCAGCATCACATTTTGAATGGTTTTCATCATCATTCGGAGCTCATCCAGTATTAAAAGGCTTGTCGTATTTTCTTGCGACATTGTTCCTGCTTCTTGGAGTTCAAAGTATGTACCAGAAGTTTTACAGTGCTAAAACCCCTGCGGATGCAAAAAAAGCTGTTTCGCTTTGGATTGTCGGAACAATTGTAGTTGAAACTGTGGTAATTATAATTGCAATTTATGCCGCTTCTTATTTTTATGGCACTCAGTATGACCCGGCGTCAATAGTGCTGAAAGCGGCAAGAGAAATGATTTGGGCTCCTGTCGGAATATTGTTGCTCGGTGCGGCATGTGTAGTTGTAATTTCTACTGGTATGAATTACCTGCTCAGCCCTTCGACGAATTTAATCAGGGATATTTACCAAACATTTATTAATCCGAATGCAGAAGAAAAAAAAGTAGTTGCTCTGCAAAAAGTATTCATTGTGATTATTGGATTTGTAGCTTTTCTTATGATATTTATTCCTACATATTTTAAAATGGAAGTATCGGTATTAAAATATGCTTATACGGCTTATACAATGTACGGAGTTGCAATCACACCGGCACTTATTGCCGCATTGGCATGGAAACGAGCAACAAAATTGGCAGGTGTTGTTAGTATTGTTTCCGGAGCAATTGTGGTATTCATTCTTGATATAGTGATTACTTATGGTTTCCCAAATTTACTCATTGACGGAGATCCTTGGGGAATACCGAGTATTTATCCGGGACTGATTGTTTCAATTGGTTCACTGGTTGTTATCAGTTATCTGACTCCAAAACCAAGCCAGGAAGTTTTAGTGAAACTATTCCCTGAAAATAATTAAATTGATTTTTATGACGGAAAAAATGAAATATATATTTCTTTTGAGTATCTTTTTGTTCTGCTCGTGCATCTTAAAAAGCCAGCAGAATAGTATTTTCATCAATGAATTGATGGCAAAAAACGATACTTATATTGTTGATGACAAAGGGAATTTCAGCGACTGGATTGAACTTTACAACAGCTCAGATGCAGAAGTAAGTCTTAGCGGCTATTACCTTACAGATAACTTTGATACATTGAATATGTGGAAAATGCCAACTGGGACAGGAATTCCTGCAA
>RCNQ01000302.1 GCA_003731675.1 Bacteroidetes/Chlorobi group bacterium ChocPot_Mid | reverse complement strand
ATAAAAAACAAATATTTCCCATCTTTAGAAAATACCGGTGAGCCACTCTCGAAAAATTCATCTGAAATTTTATATGATTTATTATTCGCTAAAGAATACAAATAAATCTGTGACCAAAAATTATTAATAAAGTCAGTATAAGTAATCCACTTGCTGTCTGGAGACCAGTCAAAATCACGTATTTCCCATACTTTTGATTTGACTACTTCTTTTATTTCTTTTGTTGCAATATCAATATAGTAAAGTTTTAATGCTTTATCGGAAAAAAGAATTTTTTTGCTGTCAGGTGACCATTTTAATTCCCAAAGATAGGATTTGCTGTTATTAGTCAATTGAGTTTTATTTTTTCCATTACCATCAATTAAGAAAATCTCATTGCTATTTCCATCATCCTGAACATAAGCTATCCATTTCCCGTCGGGAGACCATTCGGCGTTCCGTTCGTGTATTCCAGGAGTTTTCGTTAAGTTAGTTATTTTACCTTTTTTAGCAGGAACAGTAAATATATCTCCCCGAGCTACGAATAATCCTCTGTTGCCATCAGGAGAGATTCCCCATGAAGCAATTTTATCCTTAACATTTTCTAATTTATTTCTTATCCAAGGATAGTCTTCAGAAATTTCGATATTTACTTTTTCAATTTTATCATTTTGTAAATTTAGCAGGTATATATATCCCCCATTTTCAAAGGCAATATGTTCAGCACCTAAAGAAGGAAATTTCACATCATATTTATCGAAATTTGTTATTTTTTTCGTCTGTTTAGTGTTCAAATCATAGACAAAAATATTCATAAAATGGTCTCTGTCAGAGAGAAAATATATTTTATTGTTATACCACATAGGTATTATATCCTGAGCGGGATTCTGTGTAATATTTGTCAGTTCCTGTGATTTAAAATCGTAAATCCAGATATCATCTGCCTGACCACCTCTGTAACGTTTCCAAGTTCTGAATTCCCTGAATACCCTGTTGTAAGCAATTTTACTTCCGTCTGAATTCAGTGAAGCAAAACCAGATTTTGGCAGTGGAAATTCTTGAGGCAAACCTCCATTTAAATTAACTGAATAAAGCTTGCCAACCCATGCATTCCAACTTTCCTGTCTGCCTCGATAAATAATATTTTGCCCATCTGAAGACCATTGCATAATTATCTTATCAGGACCCATCCTGTCAGGTAACCCTGGTATATCCATACTATATGTTAGTCTTTTAGGTAATCCTCCTTCAGATGGAATAACAAAAACTTCTCTGTTGCCGTCGTGTTCACCAGAAAATGCGATTGTTTTTCCATCTGGTGAAAATCTTGGAAATATTTCTATCCCATCGGATACTGTAATTCTTCTTGCTAATCCTCCTTGTAAAGGGACAGTGTATATATCTCCTCCGTAAGTAAATGCTATTTGTGTTTTTGAAGTATTCGGATATCTGAGTAATCTTGCTTCTTTGGCTATTATTGTTGATGTGAAAAAAACAATCAATAATAAAATTAATATTTTATTCCTCATGTTACTACCTTATATTGTATATTAAAAATTTTTAAAACGAATTTTATCTTCATTTATTACGGTTGAACTAAAAAAATGTTTCGTTTAACAAAATTTTAATTGTTTAATACTTCTTACAAAAAAGTTTTTCCAAGAAAATAAAATGAATTTTGTAAATTAATAGGTTAAATTAAATACTAAAAACGAAATAATGTTAAAAATTTTAATATATACATGCTCTATATTATTTTTAGTTGCAAATGCTAATGGACAAAGAGGATGGTATGAGTTAAACTCAAATACCGATAAATTCTTATATGACGTTTGCTTTGTAGATTCTTTGAATGGCTGGGTTGTTGGTGATTTAGGACTTGTCCTCAGAACAACTGATGGCGGAAAAAATTGGGTTGAGCAAGATGTTAATGTAGGTAGTTGGCTTTTATGCGTAAGTTTTATTGATAAATTAACAGGATGGGTTGCTGGTGATATTGGAAGAATTAGAAAAACAACTAATGCCGGTGGTAGTTGGTCAAATCAAGACCCTGACTTTTATCTCGAATCCATTAATTCAATCCATTTTGTTGATAAAAATAATGGCTGGGCTGTTGGTCCTGCAGGTATTATACATACTAAAGATGGTGGTGAAAACTGGTATGTTCAGGATTCTGCAAACTTCAACATAAATAAAAGTATTTTTTTTATCAATGAATTTGTCGGTTGGGCTTGTGGTTCTGACGGAGAAATCGTACGTACTTTTGATGGTGGTATTACATGGACAAAACTCAAGATAGACAATCCCGGAATGTTTTATGACATTTTCTTTATTGATTTAAGTAATGGGTGGGTTGTATCCAGATATGAACCAAAAATTCAACGCACAACCAATGGTGGAAATACCTGGTCCGAACAGCAATACCCTATTGACGGCTTTTTTAAAACAATACAATTTGTTGATAAAAACAATGGTTGGGCAGTTGGACCTGGAGGAATTATCAAATCAACCGATGGTGGACAAAATTGGAAAACTCAAGTCCCCGAATCAAGATATAATCTTTGGGGAGCTTCTTTTGTAAATAAAGATGTCGGATATGCAGTCGGTGGAAACGGAAAAATTTTAAAAACCACAACAGGTGGAGTGAAATTCAATGTTGATTTCATGGCGAATATTGTAGAAGGAGAGGCACCGCTTTCTGTAACATTTACTGATTTAACTTTAGGAGACCATACTAAGTGGTTATGGGATTTCGGAGATGGCGGACAACACACTACAAAAAATCCTGTTTATATATATCAAAAACCCGGAATTTATAATGTAACTTTAACTGTATCTGATAGCCTCGACAGCGATAAGTTAACCAAGAGTAAATATATTATTGTTACAGCCAAAGACCCACTGATTGCAGATTTTACAGCAGATACTACGGAAGGAGAAGCTCCATTATTAGTAAAATTTACAGACTTATCACAAGGCTATCCTGATAGCTGGGAATGGGATTTTGGCAATGGTGCTACACACAGAACTCAAAACCCTATAAATGTTTATCAAAGTTCCGGTACTTTTACTGTAAGATTAACTGTAAAAAGAGGACTTGATTCTTCGTCCATCATTAAGCAAGATTTTATTAAGGTTAAAGATCCAATAGGAGTCAAGGAAACTTACAATAAATTGATTGTGTTTGAACCTACTCCT
>RCNQ01000301.1 GCA_003731675.1 Bacteroidetes/Chlorobi group bacterium ChocPot_Mid | reverse complement strand
TTTCATACTCGGGACCTATGACTATTCTAAAAAGTAAGGATTATAGTAAGGAACCATGGTATATTAATTTGAGGAAACTCGAAAGAAGATATGTTATCACTGACATATATTTGGGACTTAGGAATAAACCACACTTCACAATTGCTGTAAATCGGGTTGTCAATGGGAAGTATTATGTAATTAAATCATCATTAGACCCCCAAAAAATATATGAATTTATGACAAGCAGTGAGCAAGTCGGTGATGTTAACATTTCGATAGTTAACAGAAAGGGACATTATCAGTTAGTATCCTCAGACAAAGGGAAAGTGCTGGATAAATCTCCGATTATTCCGAAAATTGACACTAAAACAGGTATAAGCAAAGTAAAAATCGGAGACAAGACAATTGATTATGCTTATTCATGGCTTGATGAAGTTGATTGGGCAGTTATTGTCAGCAGGAAATATTCAGAAGATAATTATCTTGGTTTACATTCTTCACTTATTATAATTTCATTGATAATATTATTCATCCTTGTTATTATGGTTATATTCAGAGCTAATAAAATTGCACAAATGCAAATTGAAAAAGATATCGCCAGAAGTCAGCTTGAACATGCTTCGAAACTTGCATCAGTAGGTGAGTTGGCAGGTGGTATTGCTCATGAAATTAATAATCCTTTGGCTATTATAGCAAGTGAAGTCGGATTAATCAAGGATAAAATGGACCCCAAATTTGGATTAAAAAATTCACCCGAAGATTTAGAACCGCATCTTGAACATATTCACGAAGCTGTTTTCAGATGTAGGGACATAACAAGAAAATTATTAAGTTTTGTCCGGCAAGATGGCATTGAATTGAGGCAACACAATATTAATGATATCATCAACGATTTGATTGATGGATTTTTTGAACGTGAATTTTCTGTATCCAACATTGAAATCATCAGAAAATTTCAAAATAATTTACCGATAATCACCACAGATAGTAATCAGCTGAAACAAGTTTTTTTGAACATCATCAATAATGCGGCTGATGCAATTACTCCACCTGGGAAAATCACTATTTCTACCAGTTGTGATAATCATTTTATTATAATTTCAATCTCTGACACTGGAAAAGGAATTAAGGAGGAAGATATTGGAAAGATTTTTATGCCTTTTTTCACAACAAAAGATGTTGGGAAAGGGACTGGTTTGGGTTTATCGGTTAGTTATGGAATAATCAAGAATCTTGGAGGTAATATTGAAGTGGAAAGTATATATAAAAAAGGAACTACTTTTACAATCAAATTGCCTTATTAATAGTATGTAACAAATTATGTAAAGGAGATAAAATATGAAAGATACAACAGCAATTGATTTGATGATACCTATCGAAAAGTATCCTCATATATCATATAAAGCAACTATAAAAGAGACAATTTCTCTTTTTTATAACACCAGATTGGAGCTGAATGGAAAGACTTCTTTGACAAGAGCCATTCTTGTTTTTGATGATGAGAACAAGCTTATTGGTATGGTCAGGCGCAGGGATATTATGAGAGGATTTCAGCCAAAGTGTTTTTTTGGACATTGTGTTACCCATCCTCAATTGATTTATAAAGTTGAAGATGACCCGAATTTGTTAGAACTTGCTTTCGAAAGGTTTAATAATATAATTCAGGATATGGCTAATAAACCAATTAGTGAAGTGATGATTAAAGTAACTCATACAGTTAATCACGATGACCATTTAATTAAAATTATTTATGAGATGACTGACCAGCAATACAGTTTATTACCGGTACTTAAAAATGGGGAGGTAATCGGGGTGATAAGGACTGTTGAGGTTATGGACGAAATTCGTAAATCTCTTGAAATCGAGTGAAAAGATATTTATAAATAAATTTTAGGATGTTGTTATGGCTAACGGACGCGAAAAAAAGGTTCGGGAAAAAAACAGAGTTTTCTTAGCAAGGGATGAAAGACAACCTATTGATTGGAAGAGAATCATTTTTATTCTATTAGGATTGTTTTTGTTTTTTGTTGTTTATTTTTCACCTGACTGGGGAGCGGCGGTTGACCCGGCAGGCAAGGTATTCCAGCTAACAAGAGAAGGTAAAGCTGCTATTGGGCTATTTTTATTAGCATCTGTCTGGTGGATATTCGAAGTTGTACCTATTGGGGTTACAGCTATTATGATTGGTGTTGTTCAGGCACTTTTTCTTATCAGAGACCCTCAAGTAGTATTTACTGATTTTATGGACCCGAGCGTCTGGTTTATTTTTGCTTCTATTGTAATCGGATTAGCATTCGCAAAAACTGGGCTTACCAAACGGATGGCTTATAAGATGCTTTCTGTGGTTGGTGAAAAGACTTCAATGATATATCTTGGTTCGTTTCTTATGGTAGCTTTGCTCACTTTAATTATGGCACATACGGCTGTAGCTGCTGCTACATTTCCGTTGTTAATGACAATTTATAGTCTGTATGACCCGGAAGGGACGGTAACAAAATTTGGAAAAGGACTGTTCATCGGGATGGCATTCGTTGCGGGTGCAGGGAGTATAATCACATTACTTGGTTCTGCGAGGGGTGCTGTCGCTCTTGGATTTTTTAAAAATATTACCGGGCATGAAATCGGTTTTTTTGAATTATCCTATTATATGCTTCCAGTTGGTCTGACAATGGTTTTTCTTATTTGGATATTTTTATTAATTATGTATAAACCTGAGCGTCCATCAATTCCTGGTTTATCCGACAAAGTTAAAATGTTAAGTGATAAATTAGGAAGTATGAACAGGAATGAAGCATTAACATTAATTATTGTTTTTAGTGCTATTCTTCTTCTCAGTCTGAGGTCATTTGTTCCTGCTCTTGAAAGCTTGAATAAAAGCGGTATTCTATTGATAACGACAGTTTCATTCTTTGTCTTTAAGATTCTTGATGTAAAAGACCTCGAAGATGTTCCTTGGAATATTATTCTTTTATTTGGTGGTGCAATGTGCATTGGCTTTTGCCTTTGGAAGACAGGTGCCGCTGATTGGATGGCTGTAAACTGGCTGAAACTTTTTCAGAATTCGAGTTGGTTTGTATTTGTTATAATGACAGCATTCTTTGTGTTGATAATGACAAATTTTATTATGAATGTCGCCGCTATTGCGATAACATTGCCTGTCGCTTTAGCAACTTGTCAATATCTTGGCGTTGCACCTCACGTTATAATATTCGCCAGTTTAGTTACAGCTGGAATGCCTTTCATGTTATTAATAGGAGCGGCACCAAATGCAATTGCTTATGAAAGCAGACAATTTACAAGTGGCGAATTTTTAAAAGCAGGAATACCTATGAGTATTATTCTTATGGTAGTGTTAGGAATTTTCATTTGGTTAATATGGCCCTTAATGGGAATGCCTGTGCTTTTAGCTAAATAATAATGTTAAATTAAATTTGAAATTATATGAACAATAAAAATAAATTTTGTACAGTAATTAATTGTATGGATGGAAGAACACAATTACCTGTCATAGATTACATGAAAACGAAATTTAATGTTGAATATGTAGATATGATAACCGAAGCTGGACCAATCAAATATCTGGCTGAAGCTGATAATGAGATAATTTTAAATTCAATTTTCGAGAGAATTGATATCTCTATAAATAAACATTTCTCAAGGGTTATTGCAGTTGTCGGGCATCAGGATTGTGCAAGAAATCCACTTAACAAAATGGAACAAGTTAAGCAAATTAACAGTTCTATTTATTTACTCAGACACAAATATAAGGACTGCAAAATAATTGGTCTTTATGTTAATGAGATATGGGAAGTTGAAGAAATATAATTATTTATTTTTCCTTAGATTATTCTTTAACGGATTAATATGCCTTGTGTCACTAAAACTTTATCTTCGGATATTGCTTTAAATAAATATAACCCGTTTAACAAATCTTTGTTGGGTTTCCAAATGAACGGATAATTTATGGAATCAACTTTTTCACCAATATAATTATAAATTTCAACTCTTTCGATATTCTCGGGTAACTCAAGATTGCAATGCTCTGTAAATGGATTAGGATATACATTAAATTTTATTTTATCTACATTCTTGTCTTCAACCAATAATACAGGGTCTCCATTGATTAATATAGAAGTCTGAACATCTTCTAAAAGTTCACATTTTGCATCTATATTTTGATAATTATTGTATGACTGAGTATTGGATAATACAACATACCATTTATCACCTGTGGGTAAAGCAATATTTACATCTCCGCTGTCAGTATAATTATAAACTTCATAAGCATCAAAAGGGAGATTATTTTTAAATTTATTAAAATTATCCTCATCGCATAAAAAGAAGGAGACAGAACCAACAGAATCATTCCAGAAATAAAATTTACTTTTTTGAAAATCTAAATCGTTAATACCAGTAACTATTTCAGTAGCTTTCCATTTCAAGTGAAATCCATATTGCCCCGATGCAGGAGCATGCTCTGAAGTTGCTTGTAATTTCTGAATATTCACAGGTATTTTTACTGTTCCTCCATCATAGATTCTGTCATAAGTAGTTAAAACAGATTCTGAAGTAAATCTATATACTTGTCCTTCAGCAGGGAGAGTACCTGTCTTGGGATGATAAAATTGCAGGTAATAAACCTTCCTGTCACCTGCAAGAATACTTACATCACCATTGCTATTTGAAAATGCCTGTCCTGCATATAAAATGCCATTATCATTCGGGTCATTGTTATGTCCGGGTCTTGCAAATATTTTTGTTTGAATACCATCAAGTGGGAGATTATTATTATCAACTAATTTCAGTTTCAGTTCACAGGTTTTTGTGTAGTACTTTGTATGATTGAAAATAAATCCATCGGGTCTGTATCCATGAACAAAAGATAATACCCAATAATCAGGAGATAATTCTTCATAACCACCCATATCCATAAGATTAGTCCATCCCCAACCACTGTAAGCCAAACCTCCTCGGAAAAATTCGAAATGATTCCAGTCTTTATCCCAGAATTGGTCCCAAACATGGTCTTCGCGTGAAGTTCCTGAGCATATTGCAGGAATCAATGCAGTTCGGCAAGCGGCTGTCATCAAATAAGAATCTTCACCACATCTGCCTCTATGGTAATAAAGAACCTGATTAGGATGTATTGCTCTTGGTTGATTTGCAATTGGGTCTGCTGGTATTGCGCAAGAACCCCAATTACCTAATAAATCCAACGCATGTTCATAAACTTGTAGAGGTCTTCCGAACAGGTAATAATTCTTATTTCTATTCCAAAGGACATCAGGATTTTGCATCATTGCACCAAATCTTGGAATATAATCAACTGTTATACCATTTGCACTTAAATTCACTGATGTATAATTATGTTGTGGGTCAGGATTAGACCAAATATACTCTCTCCATGAATATCCCCAAGTACGCTGTTGCTGATCGTTAATATCGTCCTGAACCCATACACCTTCAGCGTTTAACTTAGGGTGTACAATGTACCAATAATATTTATCATAAGGTAATTCCACCCAATTAACTGGTCCATTTTTCCCGTCAGCAATTTTATATTTTGTCGTTGTGTAATAATCTCTATTTTCATAATTGCCGTATTCAACCAATTCGACATATCTCAGAGAATCTACTACTTT
>RCNQ01000300.1 GCA_003731675.1 Bacteroidetes/Chlorobi group bacterium ChocPot_Mid | reverse complement strand
TTCATTAAAAAATATTTTCTCAGTTATTCTTTCACATCCGTTGTTTGCCTTACCCTTTACCCAATATTCTCCTGGTTTAGTTATATAAATGCTTCTACCTTTTTGTCCTGTTGACCAGATGTATTCCACAAATCCAAGAGAAGCTGAAACCTTCACGCTATCATTCTTACAAAATCCAGGACTTGTAACATATCCGAAAATTTTCAATTCAGGTACCGGCTTAAACGAGATATTAACACCTCTGGAGTTTGCAAAACATCCATCTTCTCCGAATACTCTGACTGAATAAGTCCCACTGGCAGTTACTTTGATGACTCTTGTTGTATCTCCGTTAGACCACTCATACCTCGAAAAACCTTTCTCAGCTTCAAGGGTGACTGTATCTCCCTGACAAAGGTCAGAAATATTTTCTACTACTGTAACATTTGGCTGAGCCATATTGCAATCCAGAATTGGTGCCTCCCAAATTCCTCTGCCATAAGTTGCCGCACGTATTTTCTTTGTCGGATAAAATATCTCCAATTCATTAATTATTACATTCGGTATTCCTGAGCCATAAAACTCCCAGTATCCCGAATTATAATCACTAAAAAATACTCCAATATCAGTCCCTATATATAGTCTGTCAGGTGAATTATTTTGATAAACTATGCAATTTACAGGCACATTTGGCAAATTCCCTGAAATATTTTTTACTAAAGTATCATTGATTTCAAAAACCTTATATCCATCATAAAAATCCCCGAATGTTATCCATATCCTCTTTTCGTTATTAGGGTCAACAGCAATATAAGTAATACTTCTTGCAGAATTATATTTCTCTCCCCATGTTTGCCCTCCGTCAGTCGAAATATAAAGATTATAATATGTTGCTGCGTATATAATGTTTGAATTACTCGGTGCTATCGCCATTGATTGAAAAACCTGACCACTGAAATTGCTCATCTTCTTCCAAGTACCTTGACGTCCTCCTTCACTCGACTTATAAATATTTTGGAAACCGATATACATTATATTCGGATTCTTCTCATCAATCACAAATGGTGTAATCCATCCTGCTTTCTCACCAACATTTGAAGCAACCAAACTCTCTCGGAATGTATTCCCGGAATTAGTAGAATAATGTAACGAGCCATAATAATATGTCATAAACATTTTTTTATTATCCGTTGGATGAATTGCACACTCCATACCGTCCCCAGCCCTAAGATGAACCCATCCAGTATCATTTCTCATATTAGTACCATTATCCTGACATCCACCTATGATTAAATTTTCGTTGGTTTTTGATTGACCTATTCTGTAATACTGCGTGATTGACATTCCATTTGTAATATCATTCCAGCTTTTACCCAAATCACTTGTAAAATGCAATCCTCCGTCGTTGCTGACAAAGAGATTAGTCGTACCCGGTTTAAACATTAAATCATGCTGGTCTGCATGCAAAAAAGGATACGTTTGAGAGTCAACCCATGAAGTCATCCTTTTAAATGTGATACCTCCGTCATCGCTTTGCCACAAATTTATTCCACCAATGTAAATATTATTTTCGTTCGTAGGATGAACAGCTATACATAAATCATAATTACCTTGTCCTTCCAGTGAATCATCATTATTTCCGTTTTGTCTTCCAAGAATATTTGGAGATACAGTATAATCAATGATTTTTTCCCATGTTTGACCCCGGTCATTAGAAATATGAAAAGAATGGAAACTCGAATAACCAGCTCTTGCGGCAATAGCCCAAACTTTATTTGGATTACTTGGACTGACTGTAATTGCAATTCGGCTGGCTCCACTGACAGTTTGAACATTCTGCCAGGTATTCCCATTGTCTGTTGACCTTATGAAGGATGCTTGCCCTGAATTTGAGAAAGTAGTTCCGTTAATCACATTTGGATTATCTACCATAAATTCCATATCCTTCACATACGAACCACTAAATTTACTTTCCCAAGTCTTTCCTCCATCAGTTGTCTTCATAACACCTGAACTTGTCCCAACAATTACAATATTAAAATTATCTGGATGAACAAGTACACGACTTATCACAAACCTGTCAGAAAGTGATTTTGAAAGATTTGTTGTCTCCCACAACAAACCGCCATAATATGATTTAAGCAATCCCACACTATAAAAATTTGCTGCTGTTCCGTATGTTCCATTATCATCTCCGGTAGCAACATAAATCACTCCGGGACTTTTTGGATATACAGCAATATCTGATACTCCTTGTGATAAAAAATTTGTAAAAGGAAATCCAGACCAGCTTTTACCGTAATCTGTTGACCTCCATACACCACCGGTAGCTGTTCCCGCCCAAATAATACTCGGATTTTCCGGGTCAAACCGTACTACATTTACTCTTCCCAAACCTTGTTTTCTTGCGTCATTATACTGACCAGGCTCATTTTCGGGTCCAAGCAATTTCCATTGCTGACTCTGAATTCTTTCTTCAGGTGATTTTTTGGTACTCAGATATTTCTCCCATTCTTTCAATACTTCATTACCATTTGGAAATCTTCCGTCTGGCATCAATCGACTTTCCCAAAAATGCTCCCATCTTTTATATTGCTTCCAACCTGCAGGTTTTTTCTTATTTGGGTCTTCAAGTCCATCAAAACTTTTCCAATGTTCTTCGTATATTGTTTTGATTTCCTCAAATGTAGGATTTTTTAAATTTTCTAATTTTTGTAAAACATTCTCTTTTGGCTTAATTTCAGCTAATGAAAAACTAAAACCAAAAGATAATAAAAATATTATTGACAAAGTAAATTTAAATTTCATAATAAAGTCCAACTATTGTAAAAAAATTAACTTTAAAATTAATAAAGTAATTCGAATTAAAATATTGTAGTTAAAAATCATTCAAATTTTTCTCATAAATTTAATATTCTTCAATTTTGAAACAAATTTAGAATTTTTTCGTAAAAAGTGAATGATAATAAAAATTAATTGATTATTTTTGAAAAATATTTATTCGAAATTATGAGGTACAAAATGAAGTTATCAAAATTTATCCTTTATATGTTTGCTATGAGCATTACTACGTTTTTATTTTCTTGTTCTGAAGACTCATCACCGACACCACCGGCAACTACAGATTACTCTGCTTATTATCCGCTCTCGGTTGGTTCTTGGTGGATTTATGAAGAATGGAAAACCGATTCGAATTTTAATCCAGATTCTCTTATTACAAGAGATTCTGTTGTCATTGAATCAACAACGATGTTTAACGGGAAAAACGCATTCGTCAAAGTTACTTATGACATCTTATCAGGAGTTGCAATTGATACAACTTACGAATACTTCGAAAATAATTCTCTTTACGAATGGACTCAGCTCAATCCTTTCACTAATGAACAGGAAGGTTGGGTTGAAAGAGGCAGTTTTACCAAAGACTACATTAAATACTTAGATACCAATGTAACCGACCTGATTATTGGCGACATGTTTTCTTTCAGCGGTTCTATCAAAATGGACATAACGAAAGGTATTAACAAAATTATTAACCTCAAAAACAAAGATTATACTGCTTTTACTTATAATAACTCAGCAATAATTGATGGTAATGCCACTATTCCTGGTCTCGGTTCTGTTCCTATGAAAGTTGATATGACAGAAGAAATGTTTTTTGCAAAAAATATAGGTATTGCTCAAACATTGACAACACAAACTGCTTTAATTATGGGAATGGGTGAACCGGAATATTCAAAAAGAATACTCATTGATTGGTCCGTCAAGTGATTGATAAAGAATCACTTAACATTTATACACATTAAAAAAGTCGGTAAGTTTACCGACTTTTTCATTTTTTGCATAGATTTTGCTTAATTATTATTTAATTTTTAATTATCAATAATTACGTTTTTGATTAATTCCAATTAATCTTTTATCAAAACGTTAATTTAAAATTATATATGATAAAAAATAATTTCAAATACTTTTTGTTTACTCTATTTTTGTTTTGTGCTACATACTATTGTTCAGCACAGAAACAACCCCCTTTAAATTTGAAAATCACAATAGAATCATTTTCAAAATACAATAAAATTCCTTTTGAAATTACCAGATATATGGTTAATGGAAAAATTAAAATAACTGAAATAAAAGGGTGGAGCCCCGAAAATTACGATTGCAAAACAAAAAGCATTTATTTCGGTTATATTGCTTGTGCAGAAGATGGAACTACAGCAAAAATCATCGGTTCCGGTTTTGGCAACATGCAAGGGAATGGATTTATTAATTCATCTGAACCTAAAATCAAAATAACAATTAATTCCTGGAATGACAAAGAAATTAATATCAATATCAATGCTATTGACAAATACCTTGAAACAAGGAAAGTAATCATCACAATTACTAATGATGGATTAGAGCAAATCAGTTTTGCCGTTGATGTTATTGGGATTCTTAAAGTTAAAAATGCGGATAATTCCCAAAGCTACTATTCTTACGGACAATCAATGTGGTCAATTGCAAAAAACAGGTCAATGAACGAACTACCTGTACCTGAATCCCCAACAGTAAAAACAGGAATTATTGATGAGAATTACGAACCGAAACTCTGGGACTGCATTCTTTTCAACAATAATACAATGGGAATACTAATAAGAGCTTCTTCAAAAAGTACAGAAATAGTCAACGGAGTTGAACAAAGTACATGGAGCTTAATACTCGAAGAAATGAACACCAAATGCCTGGAAAAAAAATCAGTAGTCATTTGCAAATTTCAAGTTGGCAACATCGCAAATGATGGTAAAACCGTTACCAAAGGAATTCTCCTCAATATAAGCTCAAATTCGGGTGGAAATGTCAAAGCGATTGGTTATTATAGGTAACTAATAAAAAAATCCCCTGCTTTTTCAATACAGAGGATTTTATTTATTTATAGCTTTTTGCCTTTCGCTTTAAGCTTTCAGCTTTCTACTTAATAAAACTCATTCCAATAGCAAAAGCTTTCTCGTTCAAAGGTATCATCTTGTGATGCCTTTCAGGTAATACATCATACAATGCTTTCATAACAGTTTCAGGTTTCACTGTTTTTCTTGCGGCAATGAATGCACCCAAGATAATCATATTCAATACCTTTGTGTTCTTCAGCTTTAATGCTTCATCACTACCTGGAATAGCATAAATATTTATATCAGTCCTCGTTGGAGGAGTGAGTATATTTGCTGAATCATAAATGATATTACCACCCGGTCTTATCTTCTTCTCGAATTTATCTACAGATGGCTGGTTTAAAGCTACTACAGTATCGAATGTGGAAATTATCGGGGAACTTATCATCGTATCAGAAACGATTGTGATACAATTTGCCGTACCGCCACGCATTTCCGGTCCATAACTCGGCATCCAGCAAACTTCCTTGCCTTCCTTCATTCCTGAATAAGCTAACATCATACCCATTGAGAGAACACCTTGTCCTCCAAAACCTGCGAAAATTGATTCTTCTGTCATATTATTTGCCCTCCGGTACTTTTAAATCACCTAATGGATAAAATGGTATCATTGATTCTTCAACAAACTTGTTAGATTCCAAAGGAGTCATTTTCCAGTTGGAAGGACAGTTTGACACTACTTCTACCAAGCATGTTCCAAGTCCTTGTTGCTGATACCTTATTGCTTTTTCCAATGCTTTTTTGCATTTCCTGACGTTTGTTGTTTTGTGAACCGACTGCCTTGTTACATAAGCTGTTCCAGGTAAAGTGGCAACAACATCTGATATTTTAAAAGGATGTCCCTGCGTTTTAACATCTCTTCCATATGGTGATGTAGTCGAATACATTCCTGGAAGAGTTGTAGGAGCCATCTGACCACTTGTCATTCCATAAACGCCGTTATTGATAAATATAATAAGGAAAT
>RCNQ01000299.1 GCA_003731675.1 Bacteroidetes/Chlorobi group bacterium ChocPot_Mid | reverse complement strand
CCTTCGACAAGCTCAGGATGACGTCCTTCGACAGGCTCAGGATGACGTGCTTCGACAAGCTCGGGATGACGGAAAATTGATAATGAAAAAAAATGGAATTAAAAGATAAAAGCGGGCTGGTGCCCAAATTAGGTTTGTTTGTTACGACTGCAGTTGTTATTGGTGCGGTGATTGGCTCAGGTATATTCAAGAAGCCGGCACTGATGGCTGAGCAGTTGGGTTCACCTGAGCTTATGCTCGCTATATGGGTGATTGCTGGAGTAATAACGCTATTTGGTGCTTTGACTAATGCTGAAATTGCGAGCATGATACCGATAACCGGTGGTCAGTATATTTATTTTCGTGAAATGTATGGAGATTTTTATGCTTATCTTTATGGATGGGCTGTTCTTGCAGTTATTCAGACGGGCTCGATTGCTTCGATAATTTATATTTTTGCTCACTATACAGGTTACTTTTTTACTTTGCCGAGATTTTCACCAGAGGTGGAAAATACGTTTATTATACATATACCATTTATCGGGACAATATTCCCTTTGCGTGAAATAGGTGAAAAGCTTATTGCAATAGGAGTATTATTTTTCTTGAGTTTTGTGAATTATCTGGGAGTAATTTTTGGTGGGAGTCTGTCTGCATTTTTTACAATAATGAAGGTTGCGGCAATATTGATAATCGTTGTGTTGGGATTTTCTCTTGGCGACGGTTCATTTGCAAACTTTACGACAGATGCTCCGGGTTATGGAGTAAATGCAGGACTATTCAGTGGAATAATGATTGCACTTTCAGGGGCATTCTGGGCTTATGACGGCTGGAATAATATAACTTACGTTGCAGGGGAAGTCAAAAATTCTCAAAGAACAATTCCACTGGCACTCATCATCGGTACTTTTGTAATTATAGCTGTCTATTTGTTGATAAATCTTGCATATTTATATATTCTTCCAATTGAACAGATGGCAGGTTCAAAACTTGTAGCGTCGGATATGGCTTCAGCTGTACTTGGACCAATTGGAGGAGGATTAATTGCCGCGGCTGTAATGATTTCAACATTTGGTACTGCGAATGGGACAATTATGGTTAGTGCAAGGGTTTATTTTGCGATGTCACGGGAAAATTTGTTTTTTAAAAAAATTGGTGATACACATCCAAAGTTTAAAACACCTGCTAATGCCTTGATGATACAGGCGACATGGACAGCTTTGCTTATCTTAAGCGGCACGTTTGATATTTTGACAGATATGCTAATCTTTATTAGCTGGATTTTTTACGGAATGGGTGCTTACGGAGTGTTCGTTCTGAGGAAGAAATGGCCTGAGAAGGAGAGACCTTACAAAGTCATTGGCTACCCTTGGATTCCTGCAATTTTTGTCGTGTTTGCAGCTGTTTTTGTGGTTTTTACGTTATATAATGATATTGATAATTATGTAAAAGGACATAGCGAGATAATTAATTCAGTTTTCGGATTACTGCTTGTGGCAACAGGGATACCTTTGTATGTTTATTTCAATAAAAAAAGGAAGAATAGTTGATTGTAACTGAAAACATATAATACATTTTTTTATTACGGAACTTATACCAATTTAGATTTTAAATCGTTTATATTTTGATTAATTACTAATTTAAAACATAATGTTTGTAGATTTTAAGGAAATCTGATGAAAAAGATAAATAAGATAGTTTACATTGTAGCGGCAGCTTCAATTATTGTAGGAGTAGTTGTTGGGATAATATTCCAGCCACTGATTTCCGGTGACAATATATTTAGTGAAATAAAGAAATTCAATTATGTACTAAATACTGCTTACAAGAATTACGTAGATGATGTGGACAGTCACAAGCTTGTAGAAGCGGCAATCAAAGGGATGCTAAATGAACTTGATGTTCATTCTGTGTATATTTCGCAAGAGGAAATGAAAGATGTATCAGAGGATTTCAATGCGGCTTTTGAAGGTATTGGAGTTGAGTTTGATGTTATTCATGATACAATAACTATTATATCTCCCATTCCGGGTGGTCCAAGCTCAAAGTTGGGGATATTATCGGGTGACAAAATTGTTAAGATAGACAATGTAAATGCTATTGGAATTCAAAGGAACGATGTTCCAAAAAAATTAAGGGGACCCAAAGGCACAAAAGTTACTGTGGAGATTAAAAGGGAAGGCACAAAAAGTTTATTGAAATTTATTATTGTTCGTGATAAAATTCCTTTATTTACTGTTGATGCAAGTTTTATCATTGATGGAACTGATATTGGTGTGGTAAAAATCAATAGGTTTGCTGCTACAACACATGAAGAGATGATGACAGCACTTGAGAATTTGAGAAAGCAGGGAATGAAGAAGCTTATTTTAGACTTGCGTGGGAATCCGGGTGGGTATCTGAATCAGGCATTCTATGTTGCTGATGAGTTTTTAAAGGGTAACGATACGATTGTTTACACAAAGGGCAGATTGCCTGAGTTTGATGAAGTGTATATGTCGTCATACGGTGGACGTTTTGAGGATATTCCATTGTTAGTAATGGTTGATGAAGGTTCAGCCTCAGCAAGTGAAATAGTTGCCGGAGCAATTCAGGACCTTGACAGGGGATTAATAGTAGGGACTACATCTTATGGTAAAGGTTTGGTTCAAAGGCAATACGACAATACGGACGGCTCTGCATTTAGAATAACAACAGCAAAATATTATACTCCTTCAGGTAGGTGTATCCAAAGACCTTTTAAGGATAAAGATAAATACCTTCATCTTGTGGGTAGAATGGACCTTGAAGACGGGAATTACATTATTAATTCTTTGGATAAAATTAAGACACAATTGAAAAAAGGAAGCGATAAAGATAAAGAAGTAAATCTCGATTCTTTACCAATTTATTATACAAAGTGTGGCAGACTTGTTTTAGGTGCCGGAGGTATTACTCCTGATATTATTATCAAAATGGATACATTGACAGATCTCGGAATACAAATCAGAATGAAAGTGACTTTTAATGAGTTTATTAATGATTTTGTTGACCTGAATTCAATCAAGAAAAATTATGGGAAAAATGTCAATAAATTTATTAAGGAGTATCAAATTAGTGAAAAGGTTTTTGATGATTTCAAAAAGTTTGCAGAGAAAAAAGGTGTTGAATGGAAACAAGACCAGTATGAAATAGATAAGGATTATATTACTACACAGATAAAAGCAAATATTGCAAATACTGTCTGGAATACAAACGAAATGTGGCAGGTTTTTTATTCGACAGATTACCAATTTTTAAAAGCATCGCAAATGTTTCCAGAGATTACTAAAATTACGAGCTTAAAAAGATTAAGAAAATAGATGTATCATTTACTAATAAGATGAAATAATACTTCGTAATTTTAATTATGATTTACCAAGAACTGACGAAGGAACAAGTTAAACTGATAAAGTCTCTTCATAAAAAAAAGGGAAGAGAAGAGCATAAGCTGTTTATAGCAGAAGGTTATAAAATTAGCGAAGAGATATTAGAATCTAACTACGAACCGGAGTTTGTTGTTCTGCCTGGAAACGCAAATGATGATTGCAATAACCTTGCTGATAAAATTGCAAAGAAATACTCTGCGAAAATATTTAAAACTCCAAGAAAAATATTTGAATCTTTAAGCGATACAGAAACAGCACAGGATATAATGCTTTGTGTTAAGATAAGAGAAGAAAAAGTAGTAACAACGCAATCATTTATATCGCTTGACAGAATAGCAGACCCTGGCAATGTCGGGACAATAATCAGAACAGCAGAATGGTTTGGCTTTCAGCAGGTATTGTTGAGTAAAGGATGTGCTGATTTATACAATCCAAAGACCATACGCTCATCTATGGGAGCAGTATTCAAAATCAAATGTATTCAAAATGTGGATTTATTGAAAGTAATTCCTGAAAAATTTTTTGGACATACAATTTTAGGTACATTCTTAGATGCAAAAAAATATATAAATGAAATTGAAATAAACAATAATTTTGGCATAATTCTGGGTAATGAATCACAAGGAATCCAAAAGGGATTAGAGAATATTGTTAGCGAGAAAGTGAAGATAAAGGGTAACGGCAATTTTGATTCGTTAAATGTTTCTGTTGCCGCAGGTATTGTAATGTACGAGTTAGCATTAAAAAAATTAATAAAATAATTATATTTTTCTTATTTTTGAAATTTGAATATTATCGGATTAAATGTTAAATTAATTTATAAAATATTATGCATCCAGTATTATCATTAATTATTATTATTGTGTTGAGCTACCTTGCAGGTTCATTTCCAAGTGCTGTAATTGTCAGTAAATTGTTTTTCGGATTTGATATTCGAAAAAAAGGGAGCGGTAATATGGGGAGTACCAATGCATTCAGGATTTTGGGATGGAAGTGGGGTATAGTTGTACAGGTAGCTGATGTTGTTAAAGGGCTTGTTGCCGTTTTGGTAATAGCAAATTTATTTGATGTTGATTATAATTTTGGTTCAACATATTTTGAGAATCATACGATAGTAATGATAATAGCTGGGATATCTGCAGTAATGGGTCATATTTACTCGGTTTTTGTAGGATTCAAAGGTGGCAAGGGTATAAATACAGCGGCAGGAATGTTGCTTGGAATTATGCCTATTGAAGTTGGAATTGCTTTAGGAATATTTCTTATTGCAGTAATACTTTCAGGATATATTTCGTTGGGTTCAATTTTAGCTGCATTATCTTTACCTTCTTCTCTGTTATTCCGTTATAATATTTTTGGTGTTGATATTCCTGGGTATAATATTTTAATTTACTTTATAACTGCTTTGTCTTTATTATTGGTTTTTGCTCACAGGTCAAATATAAAAAGACTGATAGAAGGTACAGAAAACAGATTTAGTAAACTTCATCTAATAAAATTGAAATCGTATAAAGAGGATAAATAAATTTGTTTGGTCACCAAAAAATCGGAATAATCGGTGCAGGTGGCTGGGGAACATCTGTGGCTAAAGTTTTATCCGAAAACAGCCACAAAGTAATTCTTTGGTCTCACGAAAAAGATGTAGTAGAAGAAATCAACAAATCACACACAAACAGCAAGTATTTGCCTGGTGTATTACTGCTCAATTCTCATATAAAAGCTTCTTACAATGTATCGGATTTGAGATTTTGTGATTTCTATGTGCTTGCTGTTCCAACCCAGCACATAAGAGAAGTATTCGAATTATATAAGTTTCATTTAAAAGATAAGATAATAGTTAATTTATCAAAAGGTATAGAAAAGAATACTTTAATGCGTGTTTCACAGATATTGAGGGATGTTGCCGGAGTTAGTGAACAACATTATGTCGTTCTGACAGGTCCCAGTCATGCAGAAGAAGTATCAAGATGTACACCAACAACAATAGTAGCCGCTTCAGAAGTAATTGAAAATGCCCGACAAATTCAGAATATATTTTCGAATAAATATTTTAGGGTTTATACTTCTGAAGATGTTATTGGCTGCGAGATTGGAGGAGCATTGAAAAATGTGATAGCAATAGCGGCAGGTATAATTGATGGTTTAGGTATTGGTGATAACACCAAAGCCGCACTGATAACAAGAGGTTTAGCGGGAATGGGGAGATTAGGGGTGGCTCTTGGTGCTAATCATAAAACCTTTTTTGGATTGTCAGGATTAGGAGACCTTGTCGTTACATGCAATAGTAAACATAGCAGAAACAGATATGTTGGTGAGCAAATAGGTAAAGGAAGGAAGCTAAAAGAAATTCTCAGTGAAATGAAAATGATTGCTGAAGGTGTCGAAACTACAATTTCTGCGTATCAGTTAAGTCAAAAACATCAGGTAGAGCTTCCAATAACTGAACAAGTCCACAGAATTTTATTCGATGATGTTAATCCTTTGGAAGCAATAGCTAACCTAATGACACGCGAAACCAAACACGAATGGTGGTGGTGATTGTTAGTTTAAAACACTTCCAATAATGATTTGTTATTGGTGAAAGTTGAGATTTTTAATTTTTTTAATTGTAACTTCCTTAAACTCTTCAAGGTTTGATTCACTGAGCATTTTGTAAGTTTCGTCACGAAGTTTACCCCATTTTTCATGGACAGGACAAGGATTTTTTGGGGAGCAACCAGGAAACCCAAGGACACAATTGTGAAAAATCTCCAATCCATCAATAGCAAGTACAATTTCAATCAATCTAATTTGATTTGCTGGCTTGCCCAGATAAAATCCACCATTTTTTCCTTTTCTTGACGAAACAATGCCATTCAGAACAAGCGTTTGCAATACCTTGGATACGAATTCCTTAGGAACGTTAATTTCATCAGAAATTTCTTTTGCACTTTTCATCTCGTATCTATCTAAAGAAGATAAATACAAAACTGATTGAAGTGCAAGCTCACATTTTTTTGAAAATATAACTGTCATATAACTCCTTTTTTTACAAAAATAAAAAAAATATTTGGAAATAAGATAAAAAAGTCTTAATTTTGAATAAGACTTTTTAGTCTGATTATAAACAATTGATTAAATAATATTTTAGGAGAAACTAAAATGACAGAGAAAATGAATTTCAAGAGAGATTTGGGTTATAGTGATGGTTCAATTATCAGCAAGATGATAATAAAAAAAGAAGCTGGTAATGTAACGTTATTTTCATTTGACGAAGGACAATCATTAAGCGAGCATACTGCACCTTTCGATGCACTTGTGCAAATTGTGGAAGGCAAAGCAGAAATTCATATTAACAAAGTTCCTTATGAACTAAATGAAGGTGAATCAATTGTTATGCCTGCTGATGTTCCGCATGCTGTTGTTGCGATGGGGAAATTTAAGATGTTGCTTACTATGATAAAAAGCAAATCTTAGAAGAAAATTAAAATTGTTATTAGAAGATATGTAATATTTTGAAGAAAGGTTATGAAATGAGTGAGTTGATAAATAATTCGGAAAACAGAAAGAGATTGCTAAAACATTTGATTTTACAGCTTCATGAAGGTTCAGCTCCCGAACAGGTGAGGTCTCAATTGATGAATTTAATGCAAAAAATTCCTTATGGTGAAATAGTTGAAGTTGAACAGGAATTAATTAATGAAGGTTTACCGGAAACAGAAGTGATAAAACTCTGTGATATTCACGGAAAAGTTTTGGAAGGCAATATTGACCATACATTTGCCAAGGAAGTTCCCGAAGGTCATCCTGTTGATACTTTTAAGAAGGAGAATGCTGAATTAGTAAAGGTTGTTAAACAGTTGCAAGAATTGTTTGGTAAGATTAGTGATTTAAAAGAATCCGAAATTCCAGAAAATGTAAATAGAATAAAAGGTAATTTGAATGCTTTAATGGATGTGGACAAGCATTATCAAAGAAAAGAAAATTTACTTTTTCCGTTTTTGGAAAAGAAGAATATAACTGGACCACCAAAAGTCATGTGGGCTAAGCATGATGAAGCAAGGGAAAAACTTAAAGCGGCAATTGAGGTCTGCAATACTGATGCCATAAGTGATTTAGATGATTTACAGTCAGCAGTTGAATTTTTGTTTACTCCGGCTACAGAAGCTATTACAGATATGATAATGAAGGAAGAAGAAATTCTTTTTCCTATGGCTATGGATTTGCTGACAAATCTGGAGTGGTATGAAATATATCAGCAGACACTTGAAATAGGTTTTTGTCTTTACGACCCACAGGTTGAATGGCGACCGGAGGGAACAGAGTCGCAGACAGAACATTCTAAAAGTGATGAGAATATGATTCATTTGCCATCTGGTAGCTTTACACCGCATGAGTTGAATGCTTTACTGAATACATTGCCATTTGATTTGACTTTTGTTGATAAAGATGATAAAGTCAGATATTTTACTCAAGGTGAAGAAAGAATTTTTGCAAGGAACAGGGCTATTTTGAGACGTGATGTAAGGTTGTGTCATCCACCATCGAGTGTGCATGTAGTAAATCAGATAATTGATGACTTCAAAAGTGGTAAAGAAGACAGGGCTCCATTTTGGATAAATCTTCACGGGAAATTTATACACATAGAGTATTTTGCTGTAAGAGATGAGAAGGGAGATTATTTGGGAACTCTTGAAGTAAGTCAGGATTTGACAAAGCTTCGGGCTTTAGAAGGTGAGCAAAGGTTGCTTTCTTATAATAAATAGTCGAACGATAGAATTGATATTTATAATTTTAATTGGAATTACAAAAGGAATAGAAAAATGGAAGAGAAATTAATAATTACACCGGAAACAAAAGTATATGATTTACTTAATGAATTTCCGCAACTTGAAGAAGTATTGATAGATATTTCGCCTTTCTTTAAAAAATTAAAAAATCCAGTATTACGGAGAACAATAGCAAAAGTGACTAATCTGAGACAAGCAGCAGCAGTTGGGAATGTATCGCTGGAAGCAATAATTAATAGGTTGAGGAAGGAAATCGGGCAAGATAAAATTGAAAATATTAAGGAAGAAAAGAAATATAAAGATGCTCCGAAGTGGTTTGACGAGAACAGGATAGCAGAAAGTCTTGATGCAAGACCGATTATTAACTCAGGAGGACATCCGCTTGATACAGTAATCAGAGCTGTAAAATCAATGTCAAATGGTAATATTTATGAATTGATAACACCATTTTTACCTATGCCTCTTATTGACAAGGTTGAAGGTTTGGGTTATCAATCATGGTCAACACAGACAGAAGCTGATATTTTTAAAACTTATTTTATCAAATCATAGTGATAATTTGAGAATCATATAAACAACTTGACAATATTAGGAATTATAAATTAGGAAGGGAATAATTATGCTAAGACAGATAATTGAAATAGATGAAGAAAAATGTGACGGATGCGGTTTGTGTGTTCCTGAGTGTCACGAAGGTGCTTTGCAGATTATAGAAGGAAAAGCGAGATTGATAAGCGATTTATTTTGTGACGGACTCGGTGCTTGTATTGGGCATTGTCCACAGGGAGCAATCAATGTTATTGAACGGGAAGCTGAACCTTATGATGAAATAAAAGTATTGAAACAAATTCTGAAGCAACCACGTTCGGTTTTGAAAGCACATTTGAAGCATTTGCTTGACCATCAGGCATTTGAGCATTTGGATACGGCAATTGAGTTTTTGAAAATTGAAGGGATTGAAAATCCATTGAGAGATGATGAAGTATCTGTCGGTCAGAATTCGATTTGTGGATGTCCTGGTTCAAGGACTCTTCAATTTGAGAATCAAGGCAGTGAATCAGAGCTGGATACTCCTAATATTCCTTCTGAGTTAAGGCAATGGCCTGTGCAGTTACATCTGGTTAATCCGAATGCACCATATTTCAAGAACAGTGAACTTGTAATTATGGCGACTTGCGGACCGATAGCTAATGCGAATGTTCATAGAGATTATATTAAAGGCAAATCAATTGTAGTAGCATGTCCTAAACTTGATTATACTGCTCCTTATACTGATAAACTGGCTGAAATATTTAAAGTCGGGAATATTAAAAAGGTCAATGTTGTTATCATGCAAGTACCTTGTTGCAGTGGTTTGATGAAGTTTGCAACTGATGCAAAAAAGCAAGCAGGCAGAGAGGATATGCCTATTGTTGAACATATTCTTGATTTACAGGGGAATTTGATTCAGGTGCAAAGAGCTTAAAAGCGAATATAATTAGCGAAGAAACTAAATTTAATAGATTCAGGTTCTTCGCAAGTATTTAATATTTATTTATTAACATTATCGCAATTGATGTTGTGTTAGTCTTTTACGGAAGAAGGGACCATAGATTTTTTTCCAAATACAGATAATGATTTAATATTTTTTGATTATTCTTTCCGAAATAACTGCTTATTTTTTATACAAATAACTTAAAAACCGAAAACAACACATAAGTTAAAGCAATCAAATTAAATAATCATTTTTTTTGATTTTTATCTTATAATTTAATAGCTTTGTATAAATTTGTATTTTTAACAATGTATCCGAGTGATGAAAAGGATAGAACAGATAATAAATAATAAGTATAATAAATTACAGAAAAGAGAAGTTTTATGAAGATTCACGAGTATCAGGCAAAGGAACTTTTGAGGAAATTCAATGTTCCTGTTTTAAGAAGTCAGGTTGTTTTTTCTGCCGAAGAGGCGGGTAAAGTAGCTTATGAGAAGTTTGTGCAACAAGGTAGTAAAGCAATAGTCGTAAAAGCACAAGTTCACGCAGGTGGAAGAGGTAAAGGGATTATGCACGATATCAAAACAAACAAGGAGATTATGTTCAACGAGAAGCCATTGCGTGGTGTTAACGTACTTGTTAAGGGGGATTTAGCTCATCAGGCATACGAAATAGCAGAGAAAATGCTGAACAACAAGCTTGTTACCATTCAGACAGGAGCGGCTGGTTCGGTGGTAAGAAGAATGCTAATCGAAGATGGTTGCAGTATTGCCAAGGAATTTTATGCAGGTATTGTTCTTGACCGTCAGACCGGGATGAATACGATTATGGTATCAACTGAGGGTGGAGTTGAGATTGAGAAAGTAGCAGAGGAAACACCTGAGAAAATATTGAAGGAATCGGTTAATCCTAAAACAGGATTTCAGGCATTTCAGGCGAGAAGGTTGGCTTTTGGTCTTGGTTTGAGCGGAGATGCTTTTAAGAATTTCCAGCCATTTATAACAAATCTTGTTAAGGCATATGAGGAATTGGATTGCAGTTTGTTGGAAATTAATCCTTTGGTTTTAACGACAGACGGTCAGATGATTGCCTTGGATGCAAAGATGAATTTTGATGATAATGCTCTTTATCGTCATCCTGATTATGAGGCATTGAGGGATATATCGGAGGAAGACCCGCTTGAAGTTGAGGCGTCGAAGTTTGATTTGAATTATATCAAGCTTGATGGAAATGTTGGATGTATGGTAAACGGAGCTGGTCTTGCAATGTCCACAATGGATTTGATTAAGCTTTCGGGTGGTGAACCTGCTAATTTCCTTGATGTTGGTGGTGGTGCTAATCCGACAAGAATAGCAAATGCATTCAGAATTATGATGAGTGACCCGAATGTGAAGGCAGTTTTGATTAATATTTTTGGTGGTATTGTTCGTTGTGACAAAGTAGCTGATGGTATTGTTCAGGCATTGAAGGAAGTTAAGGTTAATATACCTGTGATTGTGCGTTTAGATGGAACAAATGCAGAAGAAGGTGCTGAAACATTGAAGAAATCGGGTATGCAGTTTAAGGTTGCTTTGAATTTTGCGGATGCGGCTCAGAAGGTTACAGAGATTGTGGGTAAAGCCAGTTAAGGAAGTATGATTTTATATGTGGACGTCCGGGAGTTATCTTTCGGACGTTTTTTTTTTTGATTTTGTCATTAATATATTGTCTTTGTCGTGTGGAGATGACAATATTAAGTGAGTGTAATTTTATAATTTTAGAGTAGTTATGAGGTTTTCTCTAAAAAGTGTCATTGATGTCATGGGGTTTTTGATTTTTTTTGAGTGAGGTTTTTTGACTTTAATTAATGATGAATACTTAATGTTATTATGATTTTGAAAGGAATCATTTAATCGAATGAGCGGAAGGCAGTTACACGGAGTTCCACAGAGCATTCACAGAGACACACTGAGAATTTTAAATTACAATCAAATTTCAAAGAACAAGCTGGACGAAATTACGGGGTGGGTGTGAAACGTAATTTATTTTATTTTGATTTTATTTTTATTTCGTTGCAGACGGATGATTCTAACTGATTGTTGGATTTTGTTGATCGGATATTATAATAGTTCAACCCCTGACGGGGTAGTGGTTCACAAAGTTGTGTTGTGTTACCATAATTTAATCGCTTTGCGATAATTTGTCAGAACTGTGATTTTTGTGATTAATATGATTAATATGATTTATATGATTTATATGATTATTTTTTCTCACATCAATCACTTTAATCACGAAAATCATAGTTCTGACACCGAACGCAAGTAAGTTCACGCTTACAAATATATTTCAACTATTTACTTATATATATCTCCTCTGTTATCTATTTCAAAAATATTTAATTCCCATTTTTTGGGTTCTAATCCAAATATCATTCTCTTTTTTCCGATTCTCATTCGATAGTATCCCTTCCACTTTCCTTCCAATTTTTTAATCTGAAGTTCATTATAAGGAATAATCCCGGTGCCTTCATATATATTGATAAATTCAAGGATTTTTACCCGAATTTTCTCCTTATCGGTACCTTTTAGTTTCTCTAATGATTTTTGGGCATTTCTATGAAAATTTATTTTCACTGCTTAACCCAATTAGTCATATCAACAAAATCTTCTTTTTTGTAGTTTTCGGGACTCCCATATAGTTCCTCAATATTACTTATTTCGGATTGTGAAGCCACAGGAATAATATATTGATAAAAATTTATTCTTTCTTCCTTAATGACTTCATTGATGACATCACGAAATATTTCTTTAATTATATTTCTTTCTTTTAAAGTGCCGGTCATTTCTATTTTCCTTTTATTCTTTAAAATGATATATCAAAATTAATTAAAAATTCCTTAAAAACAAAAAATTGTTTGAAACTCATGAAATTGAACAAAACTTTAGAATTTTAATTAAATGTATTTCTAAAACTTTCCCCCATCCAACTTCTCCTCCACCTCAAATGTCGCCATGCTTACTGCTCTTAATACTTCATAAGAAATTGGCATTTCTTTGCCTTGTTTGATTGCGTCAACAACAGCAAAGATTTCTTCAAGGTGTCCTTTTCTGCCGTCATAGGTTTTTTGGGTTTGCTTGGCATTTCGGTAAAGGTCGAGTTTACGGAAGTCGTTCATAACTGCAGAAGTGCTTTCGCAGAATACTTCGCAGTATTCTTTTGGTAATGCTTTATCGCCATTAGCAAGATATTGAATAGTGCCGACTGAACCGTCGGAGAATTTAATAGTTATTACGACATTGTCTCGGTTTTTCATATCGTTGTCTGCAGTTGAAATAGAAACGGCATGAATATTTTCAGGTAGTGAATCGGTCAAAAAGAGCATGCAATCAATGAAATGACAAGCTTCGCCGATAATTCTGCCGCCTTGCTCAGGGAGTTGTGTCCAATGGTTTTTTGGAATATATCCTGCGTTTACTCTGTAAAGCAAGCTCATTGGCGATTTTCTTTCGCTGAAGAATTTTTTCATATCAACGAAAGGTTGAGAAAATCTACGGTTGTAGCCAACCATAACACGACCATCGTTTTCTTTAATGGCTTTATCAATTTCTTCGAGTTCGGCGAATGTAACTGCAAGGGGTTTTTCTACATAAACGGGTTTATGGGCTTTGATTGATTCTATGACAAATTTTGCGTGAGTATCGTGACGTGTAGCACAGAAGACAGCATTTACATCTTTGTGATTTATCATTTCAAGAGAATCGGTGGAACTCAGAGCAAATCCGAATTTTTTTGCGGCAGATTGTGATGTTGCTGGTTCTGCGGTTGTTACTGCAAGAAGGTCAACACCAGATTTTTGCAGATTTGGAATCAGATAGGTTTGACCGAAAGTTCCTGCACCGAGAAAGGCAATTTTGACGTTTGATTTTGGTTCGAATTTTTTTAATTCGATAGTGCGTTTGATATTTTTATACTGAATTTCAGGATATTTCAGGAGAATGCCAAGAAATTTTTGTTGAGTTTTACCAGTAATGATTTCATAAGCTTGAACGGCATTTTTGATATCGAATGTGTGGGTAGTCATTGAACGAACATCCATTTTTCCATGTGCAATCAATTCGAGGAAGGATTGCATATTTCGGTTTTCAGTCCAGCGGACATAGGCAGGGGGATAGTCCTGACCGAGTTCTTCGTAGAAAGCATCATAGCGACCGGGACCGTAGCTACAGGAAATTGTGATTTCGAGTTCTTTCTGGTAGAATGGTGAACGCTGGATGTTCATACCGACAGCTCCGACGACAACGACTCTGCCTTTTTTACGAGCTAATTGAATAGCGAGTTCCATTGGTTCGTTTGAGTTGGTGCTTGCGGTGATAATTACAGCATCGCAACCGAGACCTTTTGTAAAGGCATTAACATTTTTTACAAAGTCCGTGCTACTTGGATAAGTTGCGTCGCAACCATATTTTTTTGCTTGTTCGAAAAGAGATTGGTCAATATCCAACCCGACAACATTGCAACCTGAAGCTTTAAGTAATTGGACAGTGATTTGACCTAACAAGCCCAAGCCAATAACAGCAACATTTTCACCAAGTCGAACATTTGCTTGTCTAACTCCCTGCATGGCTATAGAGCCGAGAGTAGTGTAGGAAGCATCTTCGAAAGAGACATTTTCAGGAATATTGCATGCTAAATTTTTAGGTATAGCGATGAATTCTGCATGATTAGCATACCCTGCACCGCCACAAGCGACTCTATCTCCAAGGGCAAAGTCATCGCAATCAGTT
>RCNQ01000032.1 GCA_003731675.1 Bacteroidetes/Chlorobi group bacterium ChocPot_Mid | reverse complement strand
ATTTGAAATAAAAGTATCTTCAAAAAAAACAAAATAAACAAATATCAATAATACAGATACCACCATGACAACACCACATGTCCTGTAAATTCTGTTACGAATCCTTTTCCTTCTCTTTAACTTCTTCTGGTCTGATTTTGTAAATAAAAAATAAGATATATACGAAAGAGTTAAAAAATATAAACCCGCAAAAGTCAAATGAATCCACATTGATGTATTATCACATATCTGAAAAATCCCGACCTGCTGATGAGGTGCATTGACTATAGATGTCGGAAACAATGCAACACCCAATAAAAATACTCCGCTTAATATCATAAAAACATGGTCATTCTCATGCCCCTTATATGTAGTAAGAAAAAATGCAATCGCACATAACAGACCTACAAAAAAATCACGCATATTAGAATAATAATACTGGCTGATTGAACCCAGTACATTATAATAAGGATTATTAATTGCTCCACCAATAACAACAACAAACGGCAATGCCATTCCAAGTATCCCAATCAAACGCCTCATTGTCATATAAGAAATAATAATCCCACTATTATTTTCTATTTCCTTCATAAGAACCTCAGATTTGATTAACAATTGTTAGTTTAATAAATGTAAATTAAAAAAATCTGACATAACTATTTAGTAATTCTTATTATTTTAATTATATTTCTTAATTTCTTCCAAAAATCTTCTAATCAATTATAAGTTTCCTTGGATAACCATAAAAAAACAATATTTCTCTAAGTTTGTATAATATTTGTAGTTTAAACAATGACATTTGCAAAAATTTTTAATATATTTTTTTTTGTTATATAAAATTTTTTTGTAATTTTAGAAAAATTTGAGGTACTTGATTCAACTATTTATTTAATTAATAGTTTTTACTTAATATTAAGGAGATTTAATAAGTATGGCACAAGCAACAGAAGTTAAGAAATACAAAGCGCAACCGCAACATGTAATATTATTCGTAATATTAGTTGTCCTCTTGTACATTTTTGTATTTTTCAAAGTAATCCCTTTTGGTGTTTCCTCGTTCGTTGTATCACTTTTCCAACCAAGTGGTGAAAGATTGGAAAAAATTGGCTTCGTCAAATTCGATGGACTGGTTTGGGCTTCAACACTTAAGGAAAATGAAAAGAAATATCAGGGTGGTATCGAAATTAAGAAAGAATATATAAACAGAGAATTTATTTTCGACTTCTCATTCCATGAACGTAAAACCGAAATTGACGGTTATGTCAAAGGCAAATGGGAGTTTTATGCTAAAAGTGAAACCCTCGGCGAATTCCCTATTATCCTTGAGCCCTGGGTCGGTTTTTGGATTTTAGCACTGGTTGTATCATTTTTAATTTCTGCATTTATCACAATGATGCTCCCAAGTAGTATAGGACTAATGGCTATTTTATTTGAAAAGCAAATAGACAATACAAAAGTTAAAATCAGATTACAAACTGGCTTTTCCGACGACATTGTCGAATTACTAATTGCTCCTAACGACAAATTAGCCGAAGAAGACAGGGATAAAATCGTTTCAGTTTATCGCTACATTTGGGAAAGAACCGTAACAGATGACCCTTCATCAACTCAGCATTCCCACAGATTCGAAGAAGAATTCAACGATAACACTGACATCGTTCTCTTCCGCAACGAACAAATTTATGAAAGAATCAAAGAATACTACTCCGACTTCGTTGTAAAAGAAATCGAAGATACTAAAGATGGTCTTATGTGGAGGAAAAACCATATACTTTTCGGAAAAGGTTTAAGACTCTATATGGCTCACCACTTTACTGAAAAATACTCTAACAACGTAACAGGTATGGCTTACGGAGGTGCAGGGTTCCTTATTATCGCAGTTGGTATTAGAGGATTGAAATTTATCCCTGCAACCAAACCTTCATTTATCTTATTAGCTATATTCCTTGAATTTTCCATGCTTATGCTCATGGCTGTCACTCTGTTCTACACAGAAGAAGAAGAACGTATGGATAAAATGCTTAAGAAAATGGAAGATGCTAACAGAAGTCAGCTCGAAACTCTCAGAGGTCAACAGCATGACATTCACCAGCTAACAAATGCATTAGTTGGTCAAACTGCTGAAATAATTAAAAGCAGAGTAGAAAAAGCGATATCAGAGTACATGGCAAGCAGTGAAAACGTGGATAAAGCTATTGCCAACGAAATTAGCTCGAAGATAATGAAAGGATTAAGAGAAGCTTACTCTGACAAAAAATAAATTCACTTATGATAAAAATCAAAGCCGCTCTAAAAGCGGCTTTTTTATTTCTCATTTCTCATTCTCGATATAAACATCTTGATTGACAACCAATGCTTCAAAGCTATCATCAATTTATGCAACCCCGATACTCGTATTTTCTTTGCAAATATATTATAATTCTTTAGCTCTATCTTCTCCAGCAACCTGAAATAAATAGAATCCATAACTTCTGCTGTGACAATAGTAACTCTCTCATCTGGTCTTAGATATCTCCTCGCCCTGTGAAAATACTCTCTCGCACGGGAAACCTCAAATTGCATCAATTCTATAAATCTCTCATTATAAACATTTTTTTTCAAATCCTCTTCACTATAACCAAACTTATCCATATCCTCTTTAGGTAAATAAATATACCCCCGCTCCAAATCCTGCTTGATATCCCTTAAAATATTTGTCAACTGTAATGCGTACCCAAGGTTGATTGCATACTTCTTAGTCTCTTCATACTTATAACCGAAAATTTCAAGACTAATCAACCCGACTACACCAGCCACACCATAACAATACTCTTTCAACTCCTCAAAAGTATCATATCGCATCTTAACCAAATCACGACGACACCCATCAATCAAAGTCAGAAAATACTGCTTAGGAATATCAAATCTCTGTATCACTAAAATCAGTGGCATTAACATCGGACTTCTGTTCTTGCCATTATAAATTTCCTCAATCACATTCTCCCACCACTGTAACCTGTTTAATTTTATCTGTTTGATTTTCTCGTCATTATTGGGAGTACTATCAACAATATCATCAATATAACTACAAAAAGAATAAATTGAATTTATTGCTTTTCTTTCATCTTTTGGCAAAAAAGAAAAAGAGTAAGAAAAATTCGACTTCTCACTTACAGGTGGTTCTACCTTCTCATAATTAGCTAATTCTATATAACTTAATGTGTCCACTTCGAAAAAATAATCATAAATAATATTTTTATTATATCTAATTTACTATGTCTTGGACGATACACAAAAATTTTAGTATCAAAATACTTCACTTTTTTCAGCAATTGTTGTCCGCCCAATATCGTTGCTTTAATTTCTGTTCTTAATCTTGCATTATCCAGATAATTAACCAAACCTCGACCTTTTCTCAAAAATTCTTCCGTATAATCATATATTTCATCTAAACATCTTCTCAAATTAACAGATTTTTCATTTAATTGCAAATCATTTATTTCCAGCTCATACTTCTGTAATAAATTCTGTGGTATATAGCACCTGCCTCTTGTCAAATCCACCGACAAATCCTGCCAAAAATTAACCAATTGCAAACCTGTACATACTGCATCTGAAAATAACTTGGTTTTCTCATCAAATAAACCAAAAATCCTCAATATTATCTCTCCAACAGGATTAGCTGAATAGCTACAGTAATCCTCCAAATCCTCAAATCCTTTTGCCTGCACAAATTTTATATCTCTTTTAAATGCATCCAGAAGTCTTAAAAATGGTTCCTTTGGCAAATCCTTCTCCGCCAAAGTATCTGCTAATGCCCACAAAATCGGATTCTTACCCCCCTTAAAATCTGAATTATCACTCTCACTCTCCAAAAAATCATCACTCCTCAATACCAATCCTGCCAGATTCTCAAGATAACCAATTCTTAAATCCTCATCACCCTGTATTTCATCTGCTATATCATCAGCAACCCTTGCAAAAGCATAAATACTATAAATATTTTTCCTTAAATTCTTCGGTATCAAAACTGAACCGACAGGAAAATTCTCATAATGTCCTAATGTTATCCTGCGACAAAAATCGTATGCAGCATCCAAAGTTTTAACACCGTAAAAACCACCGGATTTTTTTGTTAAATCAGCAATATACTCTTTATTCACTATCCCCATAACTTAAAATAAAAGGCTTTACTGAGTTCAAATCAATAAAGCCCTTCAACTCTGAATTACAAAATACTCTTAATAATCCTTATAAAATTCATGCCTGAAATCTTCAATAATTGCTTCATCTTTAATTTTACCGAACCAAGCATAAAAAGCATTCCTTCTCAAATCCCTTTGCATCTGTGTCTTGTAAGAATAAATTTCTCCTTTGTTATTTGTATTTGCCATTACTCTGTTAAACGGTTCAATAATATAATAACCTCTTGAACCCCTTACAGGTTTGGAAATCTTCCCGATTGGTAACCTGAACACCTCTGCGGCAAATCCATAGTCAATACCAATACCAGGAATATTCTCATCCATCTTATAATTCTCAACTATTCTTGGGAAATTCCTCCCGTCAACATTCGAAGCTTGTCTAATATGTTGCAAATGCTTAATCTTTGAATAAAAATCATTTGCTATTTTCTCTACTGCATCAAGTTTTTTCCTGTGCTTCAATTCACTCGTCATTAAAGGTCTCATCTCCTCAAAATCCTTAACTCCACCTTGCTTTGCATCTGTAACCTGAGCCACAACTATACCGTATTGGTCAAGCTCAATTGGTTCCAAAACTGTTCCTACTGTATTCTCAAAAGCAAGATATGTCAGATAATTCGAACCCAGAATTGGCTCCTTACGTGTCACAAAATTTGTCATCGAAGCAACCAAACCTAAACGTTTGACTAAAGTATCAAAGGCTACTCCTCCTTCTGCTTGTTTCTGAATTGAGAATGCATCCCTGAACAATCTGTTAGTCGTTGCATTCGATATTGTTGGTTTGACATTTATCTCACTAAACTTAACTTCTTCTGACTTCTTATCTGTTACTTTAATGATATGATAACCAAATTGTGTTTCTACCGGACCTACTATCTCTCCAACAGAAGCCGAGAATGCCGCATCTTCAAATTCTTTAATCATCCTTCCTTTGCCAAAAAATCCTAAGTCTCCGCCTTTCTCAGCACTTCCCTTATCCTCAGATAACTCAGTAGCTAACTTTGCAAAATCTTCACCCTTTTTAGCTCTGTTCAAAATTTTTGTAGCTTCTGCCTTTGCACTATCCTTGTTCCCATTTATTTTAATCAGTATATGACTTGCTTTTACAATTTCATTTGCTCCTTTTCTCCTGTCATCTAATCTGAAAAAGAATACACCATCCAATCCAAGTGATACTGGTCCAATTATATCAGAAACCTTCATTGAATCCAAAAAAGGTGCTTTTACAGGGTCCAAATCGGAAACCATAATATAATCACTTGTATTCCCATTAAACTCACTCAGCTTAACATCAAAAATACTGTCTTTCTGCTGAATTGTTGTTCCTAATTTCAAATCATCTTCTATCTTTGTTATTTTCTTAATCGCTCTTAGTGTATCATCTTTTGAAGGTTGCAATGGGAACCGTACATATTTTACCCTTCGCATAGGTTTCTGTTCATAAAACTTCTTATTCTCTTCGTAATAATTCCTCAATTCCTCATCACTTACCTTGATATCAGCTTCATTAATACTATTTACATCAAAATAGAAATAATCTGCTGAAACAGTCGATTTTTCAGCTTTATACCTTTCAATAACAAAATTCTGTGATAAAATAGTTTCAGTTGTATTCAAAAGATAAGACATAGACTCCGAAAGTTTCTGCTCCCTTAGATAGTTCTCTATCCTGACCAAGTCTTTTCTGAAATTATCTATCTGCTCCTGTATCTTTTCCGGTGGATAGGAAGATGACAAATAATTCCTCAAATTATTAGGATTACTTACTATATCCAGATACACTGCCTTATTGAAATTACCTGCTGAATCCATAAATGTCCGTTTCAAAAAATCCGGTGGATTCTCAAACATTACATCTAATATCTCTGCATTAGATACAAAAACACCTGCCTTCTCTGCCTCCTGCTTCAAAAGCTTCTTATCTATCATCTCATTCCAAACATCATTTCGTATCTGTCTCTCATCTATCTGCTGATTCGCATCCTGGGAATTTGCTCTCATCTGCTCAATTCTCTCTTGAACCAAAGCATTATATTCCGTATAAAGAATATCCTCTCCATTTATAGTTGCTATAATTGCTGTCTGCATTTTTTTACCTCTGGTCATCAAATTACTTATATCCGCATCTGAAATAACCATAAATCCAATAAAAATAATTGCAAACAACGCCAACGCATACGGCGAGGTTTTTCTAATTCTTTCCATTGTTCCCATTAGTTCTCAATCTCCTAATATTTTTTATCTTATTAATAATTACAGAATTACAAAATTATCAGTTTTTCACCAATAATCCAATTATTTTCTATAAAATATCGCATATATTCAAAAATAATAACCACTTCTGTTCGTTAAAAAATAATCATTTTTCACTAATTTTATTATCAATATGAATATATGCAAATTTAATATAGACGTTATAGAAACAGGTATTTTCCACCTCGACGGTGGTGCCATGTTCGGGGTTATCCCAAAACCTCTTTGGACTGTAGCATACAACTCAGGTGACCAATTTAACAGAATCCCACTTCAGGCAAGATTATTACTCATCAGGTGGGATAGAAAAATCGTCCTTGTCGATACTGGAAACGGCACTAAGCTCAATCCAAAAGTCGCAGAACGCTTTGGCATTGATTTAACAACCTCCGATGTCAGATTTCACTTAAAAAAATTCAATATCCAACCCGAACAAGTAACCGACGTTATACTTACTCACCTCCACTTTGACCATTCTGGTGGAGCAACAATTATCGAAAACGGGAAAATCATACCAACTTTTCCTAATGCAAAATACTATGTTCAAAAAGAACAATATAATTGGGCAATCAATCCGACTGAAAAAGACAAAGCTTCCTTTTTCCCGGAAAACTACGTCCCCTTATATGAAATGGGACTTCTTGAACTCTTAGATGGCAATGGTGATATTTTCCCAGGTATTTCTGCAATCAATGTCAGTGGACATACAAAATCAATGCAACTCATTAAAATTTATGACAATAACCAAAGTGCCATTTTTGTCGCTGACCTTTGCCCAACTTCAGCTCACATTCCATTACCATACATTATGGGGTACGACAACGAACCTCTTCAAACTCTGGAGGAAAAGAAAAAACTCTTCCCACAACTTTATGAAGAAAAAACTATCATAGTTTATGAGCATGATGCTTTCAAGCAGGCATCTAATATCATTTCTAACGGGAAAGGATTTACAGCAGGCGAAAGTATTCAAATTACTGACCTTGCTAAACTCTAAAAAAGTCTAAAAATAATTTGATACAATGGAAAAATTCTCAGAAATAACAAAAGAAAACAAAACTTTCGTCTATATTTGTAATTCAGATGAGGTCAAAGAAGGAAAAGGATTTAAAATTACATTTGAACAAGACATTGATATGCAATTTGCTGTCTTCAGAATAAAAAACCGTCTCTATTGCGTTTCAAATATTTGTCCTCACCGCCATGCAACAAAAATATTTGAGGGAATTATTAAAGGTCTTACAGTAACCTGTCCACTCCATGGATGGACTTATTCACTCACTACAGGTGAAAATACAAACAAACAGCAGGGTATCAAAAAACTCAATAAATACGAAATCTTTGAAGAAAACAACTTAGTCTTCATGGAAAAACCAATCTTGAAAATTCCAAAATGGAGAGAAGACGTACCTATAGAAACCGGAAAAAATCCAATCTTTGATTAATCCTGAATTATGAACCTTAAAGAAAACATAAATAAAATTGCTTCCGAACAAGGTTTTCTCGAACTTAAAGTTGCAAAAGC
>RCNQ01000298.1 GCA_003731675.1 Bacteroidetes/Chlorobi group bacterium ChocPot_Mid | reverse complement strand
AGTGACTGTAGCGGGAAATCCCAATCCTGAGACTGGTTACGTTATTGACCTTAAAAAGATGAAAAAAATTATTATGTCGGAAATTATAGATAAGGTTGACCATAAGCATCTGAATTTTGATGTTGAATTTTTAAAGGGTATAATTCCGACTGTCGAGAATTTGTGTGTGACTTTCTGGAATGTTCTTTATGACAAATTTCCGGGAGCAAAGCTACATAAAATATTATTATATGAGACTGACGACAGTTATTGTGAGTATTATGGTGAACCTGTTGAGATAAAAAAGTATGATAAAATTATTTAACATAAATCTGGGAATGAAATGCATATACATGTAGAAGACGAGTATAATCTTGATGAAGATGTGATAAGTAAAATCGGAAGTTTTCCTACAAAGAATCAATGGGGTGAGCTTCTTTTTGATGCTAATGGTAATAAAAAACTAAGTGAACATGAACTTCAGATAATGATTGAGCGACTGGAGCAAAAGTTTATTGAAGTAACGGAAATTTTAAGGATGTCAAGGAATGACCCTAATACGGCTCAGACTCCGTATCGTGTAGCTAAAATGCTTGTTAATGAGCTTTTTTCGGGTAGATTTTCCGAAGGTCCAAAGTTGACAGTATTTCCTAACAGAAAGAAGGTTGATGAGTTGATAATCAGCAAAGGTATTGAAGTAATGTCTGTTTGTTCTCACCACTGGCAAACTATATCAGGTCATTGTGCTATTGGTTATATACCAGAGGAGTCAGTTATCGGATTGTCAAAAATGAGCCGAGTTGTTCAATGGTTTTCCAGACGCGGACAGATACAGGAAGAACTGGGAGAGCAGATTGCTGATTATATTGAAGAGTTAATTCATCCTAAAGCTTTGGGGGTAGTTATAAAGGCAAGACATTATTGTATGATAGCTCGTGGGGTAAGAGGTTCTGAAACGGATTCTTTGATGATTACTTCTGTTATGCGTGGCTTACTATTAGATGAAATGAATTTGAGAAATGAATTCTTGAAACTTATCGAAGACTAAACGTATGATTAATTAAAAGGGGCTGTCAGTATGTTCTGTCAGCCCCTTAATTATTTTAATTATGATTAATTATTTAATGATAACTAATCTTTTGACGATTTCTGAATCTTTGAGAATCAATTTGACATAGTAAGAACCAGTTTCATAATTCATAAGATTCAATTCTTTGCTATAGAATTCGGTAATATTTGTTAATTGCTCTGAGTAAATCTTTTGTCCGAGCATATTAACAATCTGAATTTCAGCAACATTGCTTCTGCAATTGTCGAGTTTCAGAGTAACTTTGCCTTCAGCTGGATTTGGCATTAATTGCATTTTAACATTTCCAGCAGTTTTTTCATCAACTTCAGAGCAATTGTCAACATAGACAGAAACAAGTTTTTCCTGAGAAGGACAACCATTTTCAGTAACAATTAGTCTAATTGTTTTTGTTCCTGGTCTTCCAAGCCAGATTACTGAATGAGGACCTTTACCTGAACCTGGTGTTGCTGTACCACCATCGAAATTCCAGGCATAAGTTGCTCCGGTACCTGCTCCACCTGTATATGTTACAGTAATTGATTCATCTTGACAAATTGTATCTCTATCAATAGAATAATCAGAAGAAGGACGAGGAACTGCAGTTACTGTTATTGATTTTGCAGGACCCTGACCACAACCGTTAATTGCTCTTGCAGTTATAACTGCGTCACCAGTACCGGCAGTAATATTGATTGTTGGCGTAGTGCTTGCTCCAGTCCAATTTGAACCTGTTATCGTCCATGCATAAGATGTAGCACCAGGAATCGGAGTAATAGAGTAACTTTCAGTAGCACCGACGCAATGGACATTTGGTTTGTTAATAGTTGCAGGAGCATCAGGTAAAGTATCAGGAACAATTGTCAATGTTCTGACTTCACCTGTTCCGCAATCGTTAACAGCTCTGACTGAAATTATTCCATGTCCTGAACCGGCAGTGAAATTGCAGGAGTTTGTAGTACTTAAACCAGCAGTCCAGCCAGTGCCTGTAACACCCCACATATAGCTTGTTGCTCCTGGGACAGGTGCGATTGAGTATGTCTCGGTTGAACCTTCACAATGTCTTGCTGGTTCAGTTATGACTCCGGGCATAGCAGGTACTTTGTTCGGTGTAAGTACTTCCGAATAAGCAGGACCATTGCCACAAGGATTTGTTGCATAAACTGTTATTGTTGCACTATGCGAACCAGCTGTTAAGTTAACATCTCGTCTGGAAAGATAAGACAATGTCCAAGGTCTTGTTGCATTAGGTGCATTAGTTATTGTCCAAGTATAATCATTAGCTCCAGGTATTGGGTTAATACTATATGTTTTAATAGTACCTTCACAATGGCGATTTGGTTTGCTGATTTGGTTAGGAGCTACGGGCAATTTCGTAGGTGTATAGTACATTGATAAAGTATCGCTTGACCCGCATAGTGAATTTGCTCTAACGGTTATTAATGCTGTTGCGGTACCAGCTGTCAAATCAATGTAATTTGATGTGCTTGTACCCGTCCAGCCCGTACCAACAATAGCCCAAGTGTAAGAAATAGCACCGGGAACTTCATTACAAGCAAATGTCCTTGTTTCACCTTCACACATACTTGGCGGGAAGTAAATCCTATCGGGTTTCGGTGGAATTACCAAAGGTGTCATAACTGTAGTAACTGTGGAGCTTGAACCGCAGTATCCATTAGCAACAACAGAAATTGTGCCGCTTGACGGACCAGCTGTAATGTTAATTTTATTTGTTGTACTTGTTCCTGACCAACCAGCACCTTTAATATACCACGAATAATTAGTAGCATAAGGGTCATTGTTGACTGAATATGATGCTGATGTTCCCGCACAGTGATATGCCGGAGTTGTCATAGTTGGTGTAGATGGAGAGAACCATGCAACCTGCGAAGTGTTTATTGGTAAACTTACTCCGCAATTATTAGCAGCAGCAACAGTAATCGTACAACTTCCTGTACCTGCTGTAATGTTTACACTACTTGTATTACCTGTTACGCTCCAAGTACCATTATTTACACTCCAGATATAATAAGTTGCTCCGGTAACAGGATTGACACTATAAGTTCTTGCTGTACCAGTGCAATGTGTTGCCGGCTTAATAATACTTGCCGGAGAAGACGGTGTATAAAGTGGCGGAATGACTTTTGTAAATGTTGCACTGTTACCACAGGCATTTACAGCCCAAACCGAAATAGTAGCACTGCTCAATGTTAATGTTCCTGAAGATAGTACTAATGATGATGTTGTAGAGCTTGGAGCACTCCATTCACCTCCGCTTTTGACTGTCCATCCGTAAGAAAGTGCGTGTTCAACTGGAGGAGTCACCGTATAAGTCTTAGTGCTATTGTTGCAATGACCACCCGGAGGTGATGGTACAATATCAACAGGAGCACCGAATGGTGCTAAAACTCTTGAAATAGTAGCACTGGAGCCACAAATGTTATTTGCAGCTACGTATAAAGTACAAGCTCCGGTTGTAGCTGTACCTGATGAAACAGTAAAGTTAGTTGTTGTACTCGAAGTAGCAGACCATCCGGGGTCATTGCTTACTAAATACCACGAGTACCATAATGCTCCCGGTACTGGGTCAACATAATAGGTATTGCTTGTACCCGGACAATGAGGACCAGGTGTAACTGCTTTTATTTCATCAGGAGCAGGTTTCGGAATAATTGTTGTGGACATCGTTGCTGATGATTCACAAGCATTATATGCCCAAACGCGTAAAGTAGCA
>RCNQ01000297.1 GCA_003731675.1 Bacteroidetes/Chlorobi group bacterium ChocPot_Mid | reverse complement strand
AATGAGCAAGAAGGCATAGTTGTTGTTTTCACCGAAGTTAGGGACGTTCATACCATAGAAACTTGCAATAAGAGTAGGAATCATCAGGACAATTGAAATGGAAGTAAGCTTTTTCATCAGGTCGTTTAAATTATTAGAAATTACAGAAGCGAAAGCATCCATCATACCGCTTAATATGTCACTGTGAATTTTTGTGGTTTCGATTGCCTGGTTTAATTCGATGAATACGTCTTCTACGAGTTCTTCGTCAATGGTAACTTCTTTAATGAGTTTGGAATTTTTGAGTTTGATGAAGACGTTTTCGTTACCTTTAAGCGAAGTATAGAAATAAACGAGAGCTTTTTCGAGTTTAAGGAGTTTGTGAACTTCTTTGTTTCTTATTGATTTTTCAAGTTCCTTTTCGGTTGCATTAATTTGGTTGTTGATAACTTTCAGGTATTTCAAATACCAAACAGAAGAAGATAAAATGAGACGGAAAATCAATTCATAGAAGTTTTTGAACTGGATTCTTTTCCGGGTGACATATACGAGAAAATCTGAGATAGTCTGAATTTTGAAATTAGTGAAAGTAATGAAATAGTCTTTTGAGAAGATGATACCAAAGGGAACGGTCTGGAAGAGTTCTGCCGCCATAATGTCTTGATAGGGGAAGCGGAAGATAACCAAAGTCCAGTCTTCGTCGATATCGAGACGAGGTCGTTCGTCAATATCGTCCAAATCGTTGAGATAATCCTGTGGGACACCAAAATTGGAAATTAAAAATTGAATGTCTTCCGGACTTGGAGTTTCAGCGTGAATCCAGCAATTTTTTGAATATTCCTGAACTTCTCCAAAAGTTCCATTTAATACTTGAAAATACCTAATCATAACCATCTCAGGAAATAATATCAAAAATTGTCATTTTTAGAAATTGCAAACTACTGATTTTTTCTGAATTATGTATAAATAATATCCATTTCATATTAAAAATTAGTAATTTAGAAAAAATATTTTGGAATAGCTAAATTTTTGTGTTAAATTTGCTTGGTTAAAAAGTAATATTTTTATAAGTGTATATGAAATCAATTGCCTACATAGTGTTGACAATCTCAGCAATAGGTTTTTGCTATTCGCAGAATTATATTGGTGAGAATAATTCTGTAAGCGAGCATTTGATATCAAAGAGCATTGTGGACAAGGATTATAATTCAGTTGAATTATTTGAAAAATCCTTTAAAGATGCGAAGATTCAGGAAGATAAAAATTACGAAGAGCGTTTGTTATTGGCAAATGATAAGTTTTATTTAAGGCAGATTGATGTAAAAGAGCAAAACAATTATGACCAGCGAAATACCTATACTTATAATTCAAAATTGATGATGCTTACTGCTTTTACAGAGATTTATAAAAATAATGTGTGGGAAAACAAGCTGAAAAAGACATACACTTATAATGATTTTGGCAAAGTTGTTTCTTATTTAAATCAGAAGTGGGTAGATGGTTTTTGGGTTGATTCTTCGAGGAAATTTTATACTTACGATTTTTTTGGTAATCTGACATCTGAGCTTTATGAGAAGTGGGAAAATAACAAGTGGGTTTCTTATTGGAGAAATACGTTTACATATACTTTTGGGACATATAGTAAGCGACTTTATTGGGAATACGAAGAGTTTGAAAATGAAAGCTGGAAGAAGATTTACCGATATACATATTTTTATGATAAGAACTGGAATCTCGAGAGTTATTGGTATGAGAATTATGTTGACGGGGATTATGTAAAGGAGTATAAGCTTAGTATAGTATATGATTTTGTATTAAACAGGCAAGTCAGATTGAATGAATTATGGCAGGATAATGCGTGGGTTTCAAACTGGAAGCATACATCGTTTTTTGATATGAAGATGAATCTGGTTTCGGGTTTGTATGAAACGTTTATTGATGGTAAATGGACTAATACATGGCAGTTGACGGTTACTTATGATTCACTCGGTTTGCAAAAAAGTTATTTATATGAGGACTGGATTGACAACAAATGGGTAAATGATTGGAGATGCAACCATTATTACGATAATGCACGGAATAAAATTTCTGTTGTGAGTGAGGATTTTGAAGAGGGTCAATGGAAGTACAGAGAAAGGAATAATTATTCTTATGATTCTGATAATAACAAAATAGCTCAATTTTACGAAGTGTTTGATAATGATAAATGGATTTATGCAAATAATGATATGTCATTTAATGATTCACAGGGGAATTTTTACAAGGTTGTTGGTTATGCGGCAGAGCTTAGCTGGGTAAAAATTACTGATGTTGATGAAGTAGATGCGTTGGTTAATAATTTCAGCATTTATCCTAATCCGGTAAAAGGAACTGCCAAAATCAGCTATGTTTTGATAAATTCCGGAATGACCAGCATTGATTTATATAATTCGTTGGGAATAAAAATATCAAATCTTGTGAATGAATTTCAGAGTTCCGGAGAGCATTATCTTTTGTTTGACGGAAGTGGTTATGCTTCGGGATTATATCGGGTTATAATCAACAATAACAACAATTCATATTCATCGAATTTCGTTTTGATGAAGTAAATAAAACTTTTCTAAAAAAATTATCCTTTAATTACAGCCAGCGGAATTAGTTTTGCGACACGTTTAGCAATTCCTGTTTGTTCAACAATGTTAACAACAGACAGAACATCTTTGTAAGCATAGGGGGATTCTTCGGAAAGAGATTTGAGAGAGCCAGTCTGGACGATGATGCCTTTTTGATTTAGTTCTGATTTTATTTGTTCACCTGAGGCAACTTTTTTTGCGGCAGTTCTGGAGAGTAATCTTCCTGAGCCATGACAGCAAGAGCCGAAACTTTGTTGCATACTACCTTGCTGACCCGCAAGCACCCAAGAGGAAGTGCCCATGCTACCGGGAATAAGGACAGGTTGCCCTGCGGATTTGAATTCTTTTGGTAAATCTTTATGGTTCGGTGGGAAAGCTCTTGTGGCACCTTTGCGATGAACCATAACATTTTTATTTTTTCCGTTGATTGTGTGTTCTTCGATTTTTGCGATGTTGTGTGCAACGTCGTAGAGTAAATCGAGATTACCACCAAAAGGACCAAAGATATTTTTCCAGGCATGGCGTAATTCCCAAGTGATAATTTGTCTGTTGACCCAGGCGAAATTGGCAGCTGAGGACATTGCGGCAAAGTATTGTTGTCCTGTATCGGAAAAAATTGGGACACAGGAAAGCTCTCTGTCGGGTAAATCAAAGCCGTAGTCCTTGACTTTTGATGTCATTGTTTTGATATAATCGGTAGCGACCTGATGACCAAGACCTCTTGAACCTGTATGAATCTGAATTACGATTTGTCCTTTGCTCAAGCCGAAGCAACTTGCAGTTTCGCTATCGAGGATATCTGCAACAAAGTTAATTTCGATGAAGTGGTTACCTGCACCCATAGTACCGAGCTGGTCGAAGCCACGTTTTTTGGCATAATCAGAAACAGCTTTTGAATCAGCAGAATCAAGTGAGCCGTTTGATTCGGTGAATTGGAGGTCATTATCTGTTGCGTAACCTTCTTTCAATGCCCATTTACAGCCGTTATTCAGAACTTTATCCAAATCGTTAAAAGATAGTTTTACTTTTCCAGCTTTGCCGACACCTGAAGGTACCTGGTTGTAGATTTCTTTTGCAATGAGATTGATTTTGGATTTTATATCTTCGAGAGAAATTTTTGTTTTTAAAAGTCTGACACCACAGTTGATGTCGTAGCCGATACCACCGGGTGAGATGACACCATTTTTCAAATCAGTTGCGGCGACACCACCAATGGGGAAGCCGTATCCTTCGTGAATGTCGGGCATAGCAAGTGAGTACATCTGAATTCCCGGAAGAGTAGCAACATTGCGAAGTTGCAAGAGGGATTTATCATTTTTGATTTGTCCGAGCATAGATTCTTCTGCATAAAGACGTGCGGGGACAGACATTTTTTCTGATTGTGGGATTTCCCAGATATTGGGCTTTATTTCTATTAAATTTTCTATCATAATTATTAATATATTACTAAATTTGCTCTTTCTAAAATAACGAAAGAAAAGAAATAAATTGAAAAAAATGATAACAAAAAAAATATTTATTGCGGTATTGATATTAGCAGGATTAATTACAATAACACAAGAAGCGAGGACTCAGTCTGACAAATTCAAGGGACCCAAGAATCTTGGGAAAGTTGATTATAAGATAATAGATGAGGCATCAGGTATGGCGGCAAGTAAAAAAAATAAGAATGTGTTATGGGTTCATAACGACGATAGTAGTGAGGCAAAGGTATATGCAATCAATACATCTGCGAAAATTGTTGCGATTTATGTTTTGAATATAAAGCAGGGAAGGGACTGGGAAGATATAGCAACAGGACCAGGACCAGAGCCGGATTGTGATTATATTTATCTTGGTGACATAGGTGATAATCTGAGGCAATACGAGATTAAATATATTTATCGTTTTAAGGAACCAAAGGTAAGTGAAAATCAAAGATTGAAAATTGATACGATAAAGGTTTTTGATAAAATAGCTTTTACATTGCCGACAAAAAAGGTTTATGATATGGAAACGTTGATGATAGACCCGCTGACAAAGGATTTGTATGTGATTTCGAAGCGATTGAAGAATGAAGAGGTGTATAAAATTGCATATCCACAGCTTTTGCATAAGGTGAATGTTGCTGAGTTGATTTGTCAGGTTCCATACGGATATGAGGGATTTGAGGGTTCGGGAGTAACCGGTGGAGATATTTCTGCAGATGGTTTGGAGATTTTGATAAAAACCTATGCAAAGGTTTATTATTACAAA
>RCNQ01000296.1 GCA_003731675.1 Bacteroidetes/Chlorobi group bacterium ChocPot_Mid | reverse complement strand
TTTTATAAAAGTAAATTTTTTTTAAAATTATCACTCCAATTACCAGAACCGCCATACCGTTGTGGTTTGATTACAGGTAAAGTTCTTTTAAATTTCCATCCTACAACTAATATTGCAATAGGATAGTTGTGGTTTGATTACAGGTAAAGTTCTTTTAAATTTTCATTGATTGAAAGCCCACCACCGATAATGTTGTGGTTTGATTACAGGTAAAGTTCTTTTAAATTACGCTTTAGCTAAGTTGCCTGTAATAAGTTATTTATAGCTTATTGCGTAATTTTAAAAAACAAAATAACACCGAAATCTTTGTTGATTTCGGTGTTTTTTTTAAAACATCTGAAGTTGTTGTGGTATTTCTGGTAAGTCAGCTCTGCTTTGTCCAAAATAATGTTTTATTCTTCCAAATTGTTTGTCGGTTAATGTGAAAGTTGTAACTGTCCCTTTCTCTGGAAGATTTTTCCCAATCTTCATTTCATAAACTTCTGCAGATTCAAAACTGGCACAGTGTCGAATATAAACTGAAAATTGAAACATCTCAAAACCTTCTTTTGCGAGAAATTTCTTAAATCTCGAATATTCATACCTATCTTTTTTTGTTTGAACAGGCAAGTCGAAAAGAGTAAAAACCCACATGATACGATATGCACTTACTCTGTCAGACATAATTCGGGATAGGGTAGTTCCTTCTTTTCATCTTCAAAAATATCAACAATAGACGAACACATTTTTTGTACTGCAATCATCAAAGGGTGCGTTTTCTTTTCTGTTTCAATATCGCAATGAGGGATATACAACATTATTGCTTTTTCCTTTTTTGTTAAAGTCTCACAAGCAGGATTATTTAAATAGTATTTCAAAACTATTTGGTCAACAGCCGGACGAAATGGCTCCATCACATCGTCTGCCAGGCAAAAAGGATTGTACTGGTTTTTGTGATGCAAACCGACTGATGGATGTAAACCAGAAGAAACGACCGCACGGGCAGTTATTGCCCTTAGCACCATATAACCGTAATTGAGTAAATTGTTTGGATAATCACCAAATCTCGAACGTTTGAATTTAGCGATAGGAAATAAATTTTTCCAATAGTATTGCGATGCACGTGCTTCCATATTGTCAGCATCACCACTTTTTACTTTATCAATCATTTTTTTTAAAGTCTCGGGATGTTCGCCATTTCGGTTTAAAAGTTTGTGTTGATTTTTAATTTTGTATTGAATCAATTGTTTCCAAAGATTCTTTTTAGTTGGAAGGGAACAATTGACTTGAGCTTGCATTCTCTTGGATTGAAGTGAATTGCCTGCCAAAGGCAGAAAAATTCCTTCTGGTATATGTGAACTATTGCAGGATACTAATGCCACATTCTTTGCAAGTAATGATTGCATGCAAATATTTGTTATTGTAATTTGAGGGCTATCCAACTCAAGATAGCCCATATCTTCGATTGGTATGGAATTAACTTCACCACTGTCATTGTTTTTGATGAGTAATTGCTCATATTTCACGCTCAAATAAGAGGGTGAACCAATATAAATTATTTTTTTAATCATTTGAGAATTCAATAATACCTATCGGACTAATTACAATTTTTTTGCAATTCAATGTACTTGGTACAGCAAATAACCGACCTGGATATACTTTTTTACCATTTTTATCTAAAGTCTCTAAAATTGAAATAAAATGTTTTCTAAAATCTATTATATTATTTCGGTCTATCGATCGAACACGATAAACCTTATCAAAAATTAAGTGATAAGTTGATTGGTCTAAAGTTTCGAATCCGTTGGGAATATCACCCATTATAACCAAATCATTTATACGAAGTGAATATAAGAACTCTTTATCGGGACCTAAATTTTTATCAATTATTGGTAATTTTTTGGAGCGTCTTTGATAAGCTTCAAATAGTGTCACGACTTTTCCGCAAACTTTCCCGTTTTCACTAAAAATAATAATATGATGATTATTTCCTGGTTCAACCCAAAGATTATATCCTCTTATATTAAAAGCAGCATTTGTAACTCTTTCAACTCTAACAGATTTGATTTGAGTTTTTATACCAGTCTTTTTCCCGGTAAGATATATTGGTTCGGCAAAAGCATTTTTGGGGATGTTGAATTTCTTTTCACTGACATCGATTCCTAATTCTTCTAATCTTTCAATGATTGTTGCCTTAACTTCGGGGTCAATGATTTTATGAATTTCTGCTTGTGTTAATCTTTTCAATGTTTTTCGAACTGCAAAAACAGGATAACCACTTTCACTCATTCTTTCGTTACCAAAGGCATCCTTTAGCTTACCGTATAAAATCTCTTCATGCAAAGCTCCACTTACTCTTATATTTAACCTATGGGAAACAATTATATTTTGTATTGTATTGACAATATCATTCCGGAAATCTTTCCAAGGATAAGGGAAGTGCTTCTTCAACTTCTCATCTTCCTTCATATCTTTATACCTCGTTGAATCTGTTCCATGATATGTAGAAAGCCGTTGAAGTTTTGAATGGTCTGTACAAGCTATGACTATCGCATCAATAGCATGATGGCGGTGGTCTTCTCTATTTTTTATTTCATCGGTTTCGTTATCACCTTTTGATTTTGATAAAATTGAATTCAATCCCCAATAATACCTCAATAAAGCTGTTGATGAACCTGTGGAACATGTGACTTCGGGTGTGATATGTTTTAAATAATCTTTTGCAAGTTTTGAGGCATATCTTGTATCGTTTAATTGTCTATTAATAAAATCTATTTCGATTTCTTTTGCAAAAAATTTTCTTGCTTTGGGTTGTGGAAAATGTTTAACTCTTTGCTTAATTACGGATTCAGGAATGTTTTTAGTTAAGAAATACTCGTAAGGTGTCATATTTCCTTTTTCTTCATTTGCTCTTTTTTCACATAATGTTAAATTCATAAATGAATTATCTAAAGAATGACTATATGGAATAATATGTTCAACTTCAAATTCTTTTGAATCGAATAATTGTTCTTTACTAATGCTTCTACCTGTATATGGACACGTGAACTTACATTCTTCCCAAAGTTTATATTTAATAATATCATCTCTTGTTGGTCTTTCGATATTAAAGTCTTTTATCAGAATATCTCTTATAGTATTGTTTTTTTTGCGAATTTCGTTGTTTATTTTTTCAATTTCAAGACGTTTTTTCAAAGGTTGTTTCATGTCCCTACCAAGTTCAACCCTTATAATATCCGGTTTTTTATAAGTTTCTATTAATTCATTAACAACTTTTTTTACTTGATGTAGAGTTTGCATTACTATAGGGTTTGCAACTTGTTCAGGCTCCGGTAATAAATCCATGATTTCCACTTCTTTATCCCAAAAACTGTGTTTATATCCTGCTAATTCAGCTGCTTCATGGTATAATTTACCTTCTCTTAAATAAGGGAGCATTTTTCTCATCGCTTTTGTACTCAAATTCCCAAATTTATCTTCAAGGTTAATTCTCGAAAATTTTTCAGCAGTTTCTTCATTGAAATGCCATTTTTTTATAGCATGGGTTTTGAGCCATTCTCTATCAGTTGCGAAATAAAGGACATCCCACATTTTATACAATTCCAAATCATTGTATTTTGAAAATAATTCCTTTCCTAATGCTTTTTTTATTGAGCAATATGTTTTTAATCCGTCCACCTTTCCATATGATTCGAGATTAATCCTATATTTAATTCTTTTATCCAATCCTAATACTTCTATTAAAGTTTTTGGCTTATCCAAATTAATTGAATAATTTTCTGACAAATATTCGATTAATTTCTCTCTTTCTTCAAATGTAAGTTTTTGCTCATGCTCCTCTATTCTGTTCCCACCATATATTGTTAGCGAATTTATTTGCTGTAGCATTCGGAATTCCTGAAAGATTGGATTGCTTTTTGCTGCTCTGCGATGATTAGGTTCAAAAAGGCATTTCCCAACTTTATTACGTTGAGATTTCAAAGGTCTTTGATAAAAGATGATTTGGTCACGTAAAATTGATTTATTCTCTTGGGTTAAAATATCAGGATAATATTTGCTCTGTTTTTCCCAAATAATATCGAATTCATTCAAATACATATCCCTATTAGTGTATCTATCTCTGATTCTTTTTTCATGTGGATTTAATGAAGCAAGATATTCACCAAGTGTTATGAAGCCACCGTCCTTAATCTCTTTCTCTAAATTACTTATCGAAGTTTTCACTTTTCCTGTTTCTTTTTCTTTCTCAATATCTTTTGCAGTTTCGGCTAATACTTCAGTTTTCCTGTTACTTCTAAATCCACGTCTTTGATTAAGATGAAAGAATACCCTGCCTAATTCAAAATTACTTAATTGACTATAAAGAGCTTTTTTCCTTATTTCATAAGGGTTAATCTTGAAAAATTCAGTTTCATTATCATTTGGCATTAAATTTAGTTCTTTTAAAAAAGGTATTAGTTTTTGTCTTCTAATTCTTCTTCGTCTATTTTGAACTCTAATTTCTCTTTTTGTACGTCGTGTTGCATTTTTTGATTCTTCTTTTCCTTTATTCAAATTATTAACACCTTCTTGGAATATTCTGACTCCAGAAGAAATGATTTTCTCTTGCTCACTATCTATGAGTGCCCAACCAATGGAATTTGGTCCTAAATCTAAACCTAAAATGATTGACATAAAAATTTTCCTTTTGTATTTTAAAAATATTTATTATTTTCGCTTAAGATAAGAAAATCAAAACCTGTAATCTTATCACAATAAGGCTATATGCCGTAAGATTTAAAAACATCTCCGCTTCGGCGGAGTTTTTTTATTTTAATATTCTTTTTATATTAAAATTAATAAAAAAAATCGAAAAAAAATAAAATATAAAAAAGAATCTTTAATTTGCTCCTTTAAATAGAAATTCGTATTTTGCAATTGTCGTTTCACACTTATTCGACAAGGCAATGCGAGTTAAAGAGGAAAAATTAATTGAACATGTTTCCATTAAGGATTTACCTGATGGATTTCAGTATGTTGGTGAAATCTGTGGTATGGATTTAGCTAAACAGCTTATGGTGTTATTAGGGGGAATGAACATATATATACCTAAGGTTACATCAGAAAAAATTATCACTCCTTATATTCGAAAAAGATTTTCTGCATTATCAGAATCAGGATTAAGCAAAATTAAAATCAGTCAAATCCTTGTTAATGAAACAGGACTTGCTTACTCAACAGTAAAGAAGTTAATTAAGAACTGTTGTAAAAATTAAAACTTTGGTAGCATATCTATTGCTTTATCTTTTGATTCAGATAATAATTTAGCATAAATCTCAGTCGTACGGATATTGGAATGATGTAACAATTCTTTTAAGGTGTAAATATCTACTCCAGCATTAAGTGACATTGTTGCAAATGTATGTTTGGCTACATGAAAAGTTACATGCTTTTTTATCCCTGCTTTTTCACTCCATTTTTTTAGATGTTTATTAATTATATCTTTTGATACCAATTCAGGAAATGCCAATTTGGTTGTACCGATATTCGATAATTGCTCTACTGCTATCGGATGTAACTTTAATCTGTCTGCCTTATTAGATTTTTGTGAAATAAAATATAAATAGTGATTTTTACCTTCAATTTGAATTTGATCACCTTTTAATGACCTGACATCCTGAAACCTCAGTCCAGTGAAACATGAAAATACAAATGCTTTTTTTGATACCAAAGGAAAATATTCTTTTCCTGATGGACCTATATTTGAAGTATGGATTAATAATCCCAATTCTTCCATTGTTAAAAAAGTTTTTAAAGAACCGTATTGAGTTATACCCCTAATATCTGACATTGGATTGTACTGAATGATTTTGTCGATTTTTGCTTTTTCAAAAAGTTGAGAAAGAATAGAAAAATAAGTGCTTGCCGAATTTCTTGAAATCTTGCTTAGTAAATATGCTTTATAACCTTCAAGAAAATTTCTATTAATTTGTTCAAATGAAATATTTGAATTCTTAACATATTCCTTGAAATATTTGTATGATGAAATCCATTTGTATTTGGATT
>RCNQ01000295.1 GCA_003731675.1 Bacteroidetes/Chlorobi group bacterium ChocPot_Mid | reverse complement strand
AAATATAATAAGGAAATTCTCACCGCGGTTACAAGCATGAATTGTCTCTGCTGTACCTATCGCAGCCAAATCACCGTCACCCTGATATGTGAAGACAATTTTATCCGGCAAGGTTCTTTTTATTCCAGTTGCTACTGCACAAGCTCTACCATGTGCCGCTTCCTGCATATCTACATTCAGGTAATGATAAGCAAATACTGAACAACCAACGGGAGCCACACCAATTGTTTCACTTTGCAGACCCATTTCATTAATTACTTCCATAAAAATCTTATGCACAACCCCGTGACCACAACCCGGGCAATAGTGCATCGGGGTATCTGTCAATGTAGGTGGCTTTTTATAAACTAAAAATTCATCGCTTCGGATATCTTCCAAAGCACATACACCTTCAAAATTCTGATTTTCAGTCATCATTTACCTCCCTTAATAAATTTCTCTTCAAAGTATTGTAATATTTCATCTGGTGATGGAATCATTCCACCCATTCTCCCGTAAAATTCTACCCTTGTTTTACCGCTTACTGCAAGTTTTACATCAAAAACCATTTGTCCGGCATTCATTTCTACGTCAAGTATTCCTTTAACTTTGGGAGCTAAATCTTCATAGACTTTGTATGGGAATGGAAATAAAGTAATTGGTCTTACAACACCAACTTTATATCCCTTTTCTCTTGCAATTTCCATTGTCTTTCTGCAAATCCTTGCTCCCAATCCGAAACCTGTAAAAATGAAATCTGCATCTTCTGTATTTAGAGTTTCAAATCTTATTTCATTTTTCCGAATCTCATCATATTTCTTCTGAATCCTTAAATTGACTTGCTCCATTTCTTCAGATTGGATGAACAATGATGTCAATATTCTTCTTTCACCATCTTTCGGTTTTCCCTGAGTTGCCCATGCCGGAAATTCCGTTTTACGTGGCATCTGGTCGAAAAGCTCTACTTTTTCCATCATCTGACCAATTGCTCCGTCAGCAAGAATCATACAAGGATTACGATACTTTTCTGCAAGTTCAAATCCCAATTTTACAAAATCAACCATTTCCTGAACACTCGAAGGAGCAAGTACTATCAAATTATAATCTCCATGTCCTCCACCTTTTGTTGCCTGAAAATAATCACCTTGTGATGGCTGTATCGTTCCTAAACCTGGTCCACCTCTATTCATGTTTGCAACTAAAACAGGAATTTCAGCCCCAGCAATATATGACAAACCTTCCTGCATTAAACTTATACCCGGACTCGACGATGTGGTCATAACCCTTTTACCACATCCGCCGGCACCATATAACATATTAATAGCTGCTACCTCGCTCTCTGCTTGAAGAACGACCATACCCGTTTTTCGTAACGGAACTTCGACCGACAAATACTCAATTACTTCTGATTGAGGAGTTATCGGATAACCAAAGTATGCATCACAACCTGCACGAATCATTGCTTCTGCCAAAGCTTCATTACCTTTCATTAATCTAATTTCGCCCATTGCGTCTCCTATTTACCTTTATTAATTTATTTATTTTTCTAAAATTTCTTGTCATCCTGAGCTTGTCGAAGGACGATTATTCCATTTTCAACTTCTTGTCATCCTGAGCTTGTCGAAGGACGTCATCCTGAGCTTGTCGAAGGATGATTATTCTATTTTCAATTTCTTGTCATCCTGAGCTTGTCGAAGGACGTCATCCTGAGATTGTCGAAGGATGATTATTCCATTTTCAATTTCTTGTCATCCTGAGCTTGTCGAAGGATGATTATTCTATTTTCAATTTCTTGTCATCCTGAGCTTGTCGAAGGATGATTATTCTATTTTCAATTTCTTGTCATCCTGAGCTTGTCGAAGGATGATCTTGCACTTTTCACTTTCTACTTTTAAACTTCCTGCTGCTTTAAACTGTTTCCTTAGCTTTTTTCTCAACCTTCCGATACACTGTGATAATTGCTTCAGGACATACAATTGCACAATTAGCACAACCAGTACAGTTCTGTTTTACTGTGATTGCATAACGATACCCTTTCTGATTAATCTTACCGGCTAATGCCAATGTTTCTTCAGGGCAAGCATCTATACACAGCTCACAACCTTTACACTTTTCAATATCAACTATGATATCTCCTATTACTTTCGCCATATTCTAGCCCTCATTCTATTTATTGTTTAATTAATTCAAATTTTTATAAAAATATTAAATTACAAAGTTTTATTATCAGAAAAAAATTTCAATAGCCAAAAATTAAGAAAAAGCATTTTTATACGAAAATTTATGGGCTGATTGTATTCATTGTGTTGCTTTTTTAGTTTAAAAAGTTTTATGAGTTTCTTCGTATTTTAGTACTTTAGTTCTTAAGTTTTTAAATAATTTGATACTAACTGAAACTTTTTCCTGTTTCAAGTGTCTTTACATTAAATAATGTTCCAATTCTTTGAGGAGTTTGTAATGAAAAAATTTAAAATACTTCTTTTATTGTTGCTTTTATTAGCACCTGCAAACAAGTTGCTGATGCAGGAAATCCCAGATTGCATGTGTCCACCACTCTCTTATCCAAAAACCGGGCAGCTAATAAATGGAGATTCTTCATTGGTTTTTGACACTTGTGGCGTTTGGTATCCATCAACAGATTGTGATTCTGCATTTTGGAATAACATCAATTCAACTTATGGAGACACAACAATGAGTAGAGTCTATGCAAAGAAATATTGGGATGTAAAATTTGATGTACCAGCAATTCTTTTAGATTCAGTTCGTGGTGATTCTCTTCTTTTTGTTACACAAAATGCGATAGACAGTATAAATTATCCTAATTTAAAATACGGATTTAATCAATTAGAAATTAAATATGGAACATATAGATTACGTAAGGTTGCACCTCATTTAACAACAGGTAAGGGTAGTCAATATTTCAATTTGTATTTTGATAATTATGCACCTATGGGAGAGGTCTGGTACACTTTGGATACGATGGAACATGTTTATTGCGAATTTAAAGGTTGGCCACCTATCACACAAAACGATGTAAGTGATTTAACGTCCAAAAATGATTTAATTATTTCTCCAAATCCAGCGAGCGAATATATTGAAATTGACTTAGGGGCAAAACTTTCTGAAAGTTGGGAACTTTCTGAAAGTTATCAAATTCAAATTTTTGATGTGTTTGGCAGACAAATGTACAATTTTGTTGGGGCACATTGCAATGAGCCCCTACGGATAGATATTCCCAATTTTCCCGATGGTGTATATTTCCTTAAACTTTCCGGAAGTTCTGAACTTTCGGAAAGTTACCAGATACAGAAATTTGTTGTGATAAAATAATTTCAATAATTCATCCTTCGACAAGCTCAGGATGACGTCCTTCGACAAGCTCAGGATGACGGTTTTAGTGCATTCATCCTTCGGCGGCTCAGGATGACAGTTTTAGTACATTCATCCATCGACAAGCTCAGGATAACGGTTTTAGTACATTCATCCATCGACAAGCTCAGGATGACGTCCTTCGACAAGCTCAGGATGACGGTTTTAGTACATTCATCCATCGACAAGCTCAGGATGATGGTTTTAGTGCATTCATCCTTCGACAAGCTCAGGATGACGTCCTTCGACAAGCTCAGGATGACGTCCTTCGACAAGCTCAGGGTTTAGGTTAAT
>RCNQ01000294.1 GCA_003731675.1 Bacteroidetes/Chlorobi group bacterium ChocPot_Mid | reverse complement strand
AGGTGTTAAAAAACCTTATTATTCAAAAGCCGTTTATGATGAATTAAGAAAAATGTTAAATTAAAAAGATAGAAAAAATGAATCTAACCGATAACGAAAAAAATGAAGTATTGGAGCTTATAAAACAAGGAAAGAAGCTACCGAAAGAATATATTTACAAACTCTATCAGGACGATGAGGACGTTTTTCTTTTCTGGAACGGTCGCACTGAATCGGTTACTAATGCCGTTTTACCTTTTCATTCAATTGAACACATAGACGAACCGAGAAAAGAAATACAAACCGAAGATACGCTTTTTGGTACAGATGACCGTGGCAGACAGCTTAAAGGATGGACAAATAAACTAATTTGGGGTGATAATAAGCTAATCCTGTCATCTTTGGTCAATGGAGCATTGAGAAAAGAAATTGAAGCCGAAGGTGGTCTGAAACTTGTTTACATAGACCCGCCGTTTGCAGTAGGTGCCGATTTTTCGTATGATATTAGTATAAATGGAGAAGATGTTAATAAAAAACAATCAATAATTGAAGAAATTGCTTACAGAGATACATGGGGTCGAGGAATTTCATCATATTTATCAATGTTATACGAAAGACTAAAATTAATACATTCTCTACTTGCAGAAGATGGTTCAATTTTTGTTCATTTAGATGAAAGAACGGATTTTTTTATTAGAATTATTTTAAACGAAGTTTTTGGTGAAACTAATTTTTTAAATCATATTATTTGGTATTATTCAGATAATTTTCAGGGAAATTTGACAAGATTTGCTAATAATCATAACATAATTTTAGCTTATTCAAAAAATGCTGGGAAAAAATTAAATAGAGTTTCAATTCCACTTGATAAAACTGTAAAAAGAGATAAAAGAGTTTGGAGTAAAGAATTAGGTAAAATTGTAGCAGGTAGAGATGAAAATGGTAAAATAATATACGAAGATTACACGACTAAATTTGCAGATGATGTTTGGATAATCGGACAATCTTCAGTAACTAAATCCGCTTCTGAAGAGTATTTAGGCTATCCGACTCAAAAACCAATTGAATTGTTAAGAAGAGTTATAGAATCAGCTTCAAAAGAAGGTGATTTAGTTGCTGACTTTTTCTGTGGGTCAGGTACAACAGCCGCAGTTTCTGAAAAACTTGGTAGAAAATGGATTACGTGTGATTTAGGTCGTTTTGCTATCCATACAGCAAGAAAAAGACTTATTCAAGTTCAAAGGGAATTGAAGAAGGAAAATAAAGCCTATAGAGCCTTTGAAGTGTTAAATCTCGGTAAATATGAACGTCAATTCTTTTTTGGTGTTCCTGCTAACCTAACCGAAGCCGAACAAACAGCATTACTCGAACAAAAACAAGAAAAATATATTGATTTGATTCTCGAAGGTTATTCAGCTCAAAGAGTATCCGGCTTTAAAATGCTTCATGCTAAAAAAGCCGGGCGTTATGTCCATGTCGGACCGTTAAGCGTTCCGGTTACAAGAACTTTGATAGAAGAAATATTTGAAGAGTGTAGAACAAATCTTATTACTCAGGTGGACGTTCTCGGATTTGAATTTGAAATGAACCTAACCGGAATGAATACTTTTATTAAGGAAACAATACTTTCAAAAGGTGTTGATGTCCGGTTAAGATACATTCCTAAAGAAGTTTTCGACAAAAGAGCCGTTGACAAAGGACAATTGAAGTTTTACGATGTTGCATATTTACAAGCAAAATCGAAAGTAAATAAAAAAGAAGTTATTATTGAACTTACTAATTTCACGTCAAACTACACGCAGGACGATTTGGAAGATTTGGAGCAAAGTTTGAAAAAAGGAAGTTCAAAGGTTATTATCGAAAATGGACAAATTATCAAACTTACCAAAGACCAACACGGAATTATGCAACGTGAATCGGTTACTAAGAATTGGATTGATTGGATTGATTATTGGTCTGTTGATTTCGATTATGAAAGTAAGAAAGAAATTATCAAAATCGGTATATCAGAAGAACAAAAAGAAGTTTGGACAGGTAACTATATTTTCGAGAATGAGTGGCAATCGTTCAGAACAAAGAAAAATCCTGCATTAGAGTTAAAATCCGTTCCACATGAATACACTAAACCCGGCAGATACAAAATCATGGTCAAGGTCGTTGATATTCTCGGTGTAGATACGTCGCAAGTAGTTGAAGTGGAAATAAAGTAAAGGTGGAACAATGCAAGAAAATGAAGAATGGATTATTGAATTTCGACCTACCGTTAGCTATTTAGAAATGGCGAGGAGCTTCTTAAGAGTTCAGTATAATGATAATGGCAATGATGAAGCATTCAAAAACACCATATTTAGCCTTATAGCAAATACTTATATTTTTAGTTACCTTTCAATTTTTTCATTTATTCAGTCTGTTTTAATTGTTTTCTGGAACAAGAAAAACTCTCCTCTGAAAAACGATTTTCCAAAAGCAAATTCTTTCGAGCATTTAATGAACAGTGATTTAAGGGAAGCAAAGGAAGCAATAAAAGAATTATGCAAGATACTACATATTCAACCATTACATGAAAAAAATCAAAAATTATGGAATGATTTACTTCAAATAGTAAAAGAAGTCCGGCATTATTTGGAACATATAAAGTTTGACGAAGAATCAACAAAAATTCTCGATAAAGCTTTATCTGAAAAAAGTTGGAATTTTGCATCAAAAACAGCAGAAGAAGTAATTAAATATTTTTATACTGAAACAAACAAAGAAGTACCCGAATGGCTAATTGAAAATAAAAATTTTAAAGTAGAAAAAATTACTATTTATTGAGGTGTGAAATGAAAAAATATGTAAAAGATTTTGATGAGTTCATTTCTGAATCAAACGATTCTGAAGAAGAATTTTATATCATTATACTCATTCCGGAAAGTCTTGATTCATTTGATTTTCTTACTGAAAATTGGACACACTCTGGCATAAAGGATTATTGGTATAGACTGGAAAATCCACATAACGGGCAGGGATATCGTCATATTCATTTAGCACATGAGAAACAAAAATCATCCAAAAACAAACAAGTGAGTTGGAATGATATTATCGGAACGAGGCATGATAAAAAAACCTTTGATACAAGTTTTAAAGGAATCGAAATAGCTAAAAGAATTGCCCGGAATGCATTTGGAGTAGGAAATGATTTTTTATTGGAAGCTTTACAAATAAACTCTAATAAGGTATTAAATGAGACTTTTGAAATACCTGAAGAGGATATTGATATTTTTTATTTTAAATTAGTTTAGCAATTGTTGAAAAATTTGGAAGTTATGAAGGCATGAATTATATCGCAATTAAACAAGCAATCGAAATTGCTGATGAAATAAAAAAACTAAAATTAGCGACAATTGATAAAGAAGTTGACCAAGTTGTAGAAAAGGAAAACTGGGATTTATTAATTCAGCCCAGATTAGAGCTATTCAATTCGACGTTTAATAAAAATCCGAGTAATATTTTACAAGAATTTTTACACGATTATTTAAGTTTTAATCAGCATAGACTTAAATTGAAATTTAGTGTAAAACAAATCGGATTTACATTTTACAGGTTTAAAAAATATTGCTGGGCTTGCATTTATTTAGTTGACGAAAAAAATCCAACAATTGCTTACAAAAGAAGCCCGCAATTGACTATGAACATTGATGATTTAGGTGTTAAGTGTGCTTTTACTTATTGTGTTCAAGTAAATAATGATTCAAATCCAGTAAAAATCTTCAGAGAAAATATTTAAACTCAAAAGATTTTTAAAGATAATATTTCAAATTGTTATTTGTATGTTAGAGGTAAAGATAGAATGACTCCTATCAATTTAAGAACACAACAGCATTTTGATAATCATTTAAAAAAATGGTCTATGAATCATCAAATATTCTATTTAATAAAGAAAAATAAAATTCGCAAGAATCTCAAGATAGAAGTAATAAAACATTTCGATAAACTTATTCCGATGTTTATTGAAGCTGTAAATGCAATGTAGGAATTCGTTAATAACTATTTAAAAAAGTATAGTGGCTCTGAAAGTCTTTTTCCAGAGCCGAGAGTTATACTATTTAGAAATACAAGAAAAATCTACTTAGCTGAAGCCTTTACTTTAGCAATTTGTTCACTTATCCTTTTTTTCTGTTCCTGATAAGATTTTTTTGCTGCTTGATTTTTTTGTTTATTTGCCTGTTCTATCGAGCGATTGACAGTTTCAATCTGTGCCTTAAGTTGGGCTATTTTGTTTTTAACATCCTGTGGAGTCATTTCGTCACCCTTTATATTTTACAATAATAAGAGACTTTAACAACTTCAGCTAATGGAAAATGATTCGCTTTGACAACGGCTTCAAAATGCTTTTGTTTGTCATTGCTTGAACCATAACGGTTAATAATTTTTTCGTCTGCTTCAACTTTTACGCTAAACCCAGAAGTTCCTCTTGAAGTACCTTGTTGTCCATCTACTCTATAGGTAGCCATACTAATCTC
>RCNQ01000293.1 GCA_003731675.1 Bacteroidetes/Chlorobi group bacterium ChocPot_Mid | reverse complement strand
AAGTACTCGACAAGACCAAATAGCGGCTGTAAAGAAGCCGCTATTATGAAAAGACAAACTATACCTACTAAGAATTTAATTATTTGCATTAGTAATTAAAATGAAAAATACAATATATTTATTCTTTTTTATTTAAAATAAATTATCTAAACCTACAATCTTGAGGAGCAGTATGCAAAATATCAAATATACTAACATCTGTATCACATCTAGAATTTTTTGCAAGCTCCCCAGGATTCTTTTGATGAATACAATGAGCACAAATATCATTGATGAAAACATTTAATGCACTTTTTTGCTTTTCAAAAAAATGTAAGTTTAAATACCATATATAGTTCAATGGATCAATCCTAACAAATTCTTTAATGATTTGAAATTGATTAGAAATATTTACTCCAGCAAATACACTCATATTACCTATTGTTTCATCCCATTGAGGAAATTCAGCATACCGATTAAAATAATAGCAAAGTTCAATAAACAATTGATCTGAATTAATACCTAAAATATTATTTGGAAAGGATTTTCTATAATGTATATTCAAATATTCAAAGAGATTTTGATTAAAATGTATATTTTCAATTTTATCAACATCGAAAATAACTGGAATATCAGCACCACATACAATTGAATTCCTTATAGTATTAGCAGCATTTGTTCGACGATTTTCATCAAAAGCAGCATTTTGAGCTTCATTTAATAGTTCATCAATATTTGGATTATTGGCATTTGGATAAATTTTCTCTGATAAATTTATTAAATAATTTCCAAATTCCATTTTTTTATTAATTCCAACTTGATTTACTATTTGTAATGAAGACAGTGGTAATCCGAAATAAAATCTACAATAGCCTAATTCTTGTATATTATCGTTAAAAGGTGCATTACCATTTGCTGGATAATAATAATTTGTTTCAAGTTTAAAAGCATTATTAATTAAATTTTCAAATACAAAATGTAGAGTATCATTTGTTAAATGTCCTGGTAAAATATTGTTATGTAAAACATGAGAAATTCCTTTATATGCATATTGAACTTGTCCTTGCCCTAAATCGGGGATGCCACCATTTAAAAATGGATCAATAAAATTAATATAATGGAAATCTGGATTTTTTTCATTTCTAATTACTATGTTAAAATTGAGATTTGGTTGATTGTTCTCTATCGACAAAGAAATTGGAGAATAAAATTCATGGATTTTATTAACAATTTGATGTATTGGTTGTAACATTCCTTGATTTGGAAAAAGATTATATATCGATCTATTATTATCGTATGTTATATTCTCTTGTATCCAATCATTTAAAATTGTAGATAAATTGTTTATATTAATGAATTGAACAGCATTAATATTATTAAAAATATTAAATAAATACTTCCCAAATTCTTCTGAAACATTATCTAGTTCATTTACTAAATTTGTATCCTCCGAATTGAAAGGTTGTATGTCATCAGGATAACAAGTTTCTTGAATTGGATAATTAATTGAATTAAGAATTAAATTTTGAATACTTTTGATTTCATTAACAACAATACTTTCACTATTAACAATATCGTTTTGAGTTATGTTAATTTCATTAACAAGAATTTGGCAAAAGTTATTTATTTCATTACGGACACCATCCCTTTTAACACGTGACAATAACCATAAATGCCCTATTAGCCATCTCCAAAAAGGGAATATTGACTTGAATCTATTAAGATTTATTAAAAATGAATGTCCTGCATCAATCCCATATTTGAAAATAATGTTCGAATATTCTAAACAAATTTCTCTCTTCAAATCTGGACTAAGGTCAATACTTCCGTGATTAAAATCAATAAGAAACTTATGAAAATTAGCACGAAAAGTACTTTTCTTAGTGAAAGATTTTATAATACCGAATATTTGTAAATTCGAGTTATTGACTAATGAATGATACAAACTTGCTTTTGCTTTTCTCTTTTTAAGTGCTAATAATTTAGCCTTGTCAAATTTTTGCTTAGATATATTAAATGAACAGATAAACGGTATTTGTCCTCCAGCTCTCTCTTGCATCAACCCACCGAATAAGTTATCCCAAGGTATACTGGCTTTTGCATATAAAATACTTGTTGTTGATAAATGGATGAATTCTGCAACCATATCTCTAATAGCAGGTAAACTTAATACTCCATTAGGAATGTTTGGTGAATTGGTTGTACCGTCTACAGCTAACACAACATCAAAAGGTTTACCAAAACCCATAGTTCCGTTAACTCTTCTAAATGCATTTCTTTCATCCTGAACAACATTTAAATCTCTCAATAATTGAACTGAATTTGATAATCGTGCTTCACGGCCAGCATAAGTATTATCATCATTTGGATTTGGCATTATTAAAATACCCACAGTTTTAATGAAAATATTTTGTGATCTATGTTCATTTCTCAACTCTTTTAATAAATATCCAATATCTATAAAAGTCCCACTACCTGTCCCTCCACCAGAACCCGCAATAATAAAAATATTTATCTCTCGTTGTTTATGAAAATTTCCTCCAGCTGGGACCTTCTGTATATCCCTATTAACGACACCACCAGCATTATTTAATACGGTTCTGAAAATACCACCTTGTTGCTGAATTTGACTGATTTCAATAATAAGGTTGTTTAATCTATTCTTTATACTATTTAAATGAGTGATTCCATTGATCTTCTGTTTTAACCTTCCCCTACCATTTGTTCTACTAGCATTTGCAGCTACATTTAGATCATAAATTTCAGAATCAGTTAAATCCCAAAAATCATTATTATTAGGAACATCGGACTGTTTATCACAGATAGAAAGATATTTTATATTCATCGAATCATCATCATTATAAAATAATCTTGAAAATCTCTTTGATTTAACATCAACCAGTGTTTCAGTACCAGTTCCTCCCAAACCAATTACAATACTCCCAATTCTGTCAGGCATAAATTCTCCTTTATATATAATTCACATTATTTAAAAATGTTTTTCAAATTATTGCTGTATTTAAAATCGCAAATTGAGATAACTGTATTATCAATGTCTTGCATTCTTACATCATAAGATTTACCATCCATAATCTTAATCATTCCCTTATTATTCCATTTAAGTAAATTTTGATTTTCAAAAATGAAAATATTGTTATTTAGGCATTCTATTTTATTTTTATTGATTCTAAGTATTGAAGATGAGTTTTTGGAAATAGAAATTCGAAAAGGGTTTTCAATAAAATATTTTTTATATTTAAATACTTGTGGGTTTTTCAATTGATTGAACAAATAATTAATCCGACGATTCCAAAAATATTTAAATACAATAAGAACAATTATACTAAGAATCCCCAATATCCATAATATAGATTCATTGAATATCTCCAATATTGAATTAAACCAATAAGGATTTTCCTCTGCTACTTCCTTATCAACTTTCTTCAGCTCTTTAAGCATTGCAAAGCCACATTTGCGGAGGTTGCTGTCCTTGGAGAAAATCATTTGTTGGGCTATGCTGTGGTAAGGTATCAAAACATATTTCTTGAGGTTTTTGCTCGGATAGGCGTTAACAACTTTATTAATAAGCATAACATTTATAGTATCCTTCGGCGAAGAATAAACCTTATCTTTAAACCTTTTTTCAAGATAATTAGCTATCATTGTGTCTTGATTGAATTTTCTCAAGTTCTTCAAATAAGTTTCGCTATGTTTTTTGAAATCCGGCTTGCCAATATTTTGCAGCATAGCAATAGAAATCAAATCAGGATAACTTTTATATAAATTGTACGGAAAGAATTTATAAGCCGAATCAACACCGAACTTTTCTTTGATATATTCCAGATGTTTGATTAATTTCCTGTCCGGAAAATTGGAAATAAGTGTATCAAGTTGTGGTTTGTAGTTGCTGTTAAATTTTTCATTCCAATTTTGTATTGATTTATCATCCGATAATAACTTATCAATACAACTAATGAAATGTTTTGAGAATTGATTTTGAAAGTTATACAATTTAAGTTTTCGTTCTGCCTCAACAGTATCTAATTGGTTAGGTGTGTCAGCGAGTTTAACAAAAGCATCGACAAGAAATCCAGCACCTTTAAACCACCCAAAGACCGTGTCCTTATATTTACCAAAGTACGTCGAATCAATATGGTTTTTAACAAAGTCAGCGTTGCAATAAGCTGTTTTGTTTACTAATTGAAATTGGTAATCGGATATTATTGCTGAAAGTTTGAGCACCTCATTTAACAAAACCGATGCGACATATCTTGATTTAAAATTTTCAATTTTCAAATCCCTGATTTTTTTCTGGAGGACTTTAAGTTTTCTTATGAGACTGTCAACTTTGCGTGTACTTTCTTTTGATTGATTAGTTAAAATATTCGAAAATGCAGTTCTAATCGAATCAGTTGCAGCTGCAGCTGCAGCTATAATTGAATCGGCTCGAACAATGTAATACCCACTCTCAGTTTTTTCGTACTGATTTTGTGCAATTAATTCTGATTGCTCGTTCTTCAATTGATTTAAATATTCTGATTTTTCTATATTTTGTTGAGCAAAAGAAGGTATATAAATAAAGAAAATGGCGACTAAAATTATTTTAGAGGCAAGGAGTATTTTATTTTCCATATTCATCCTAAAATTAATAAATAAAGAAACCAAAAAAAAATCTATAACATTAAAATTTAATTTCTATGTTGAAGCCAATTATAAATTAGTAAAAACCTAACAAATAAAAAAGAAATTTTTATAAGTTCAAGATTTAGGTTTACCTAAATAATTATATGGGCTTAGCTCAATAAGTTGAACTATTCAGTAATTGTTGTTTTCTTAAATAATTTTTCGGAATTTTTTAACCAACATGTTTGTTACAAAATAAATCATGATGCAACGTTAATCTTGACAGAGAAACCGAATCAGATTTTGCCAACCGAAGTAATAAACAATTATAATTGTTTGTAGATTAAATGAAAGGGCTGTTTCAACAGATGAGACAGCCCTTTTTTTATTAATAATTATTTTGCATTTTTGTACAACATTTAAAGGGGGAATAAAAATGATAAGTTTAAAAAATAAGAAAAGTGATTACTGGTGGTTATTCGCTGTAGTACTATCATTTATTTGCTTTTATGCTGGCAATTTGTTGTATTATTTTTATCAATATGAAGAACCACCGGAAATTATGCTGATGCCGATTGTTGATCCAAGCATGCAAGTTACTGCCGACACCGTACATTTAACCAATATTGTACTTGTAATACCATCAGATTATTACGAAGTTATGATGACATATCAAGGAGGCAAGTCAAGAGGGTATATCAGATCATGTGATGCAAAAAAATTAAAAATTGATCAATGTTTGAATACGAAGTAATAATAATTCAAAAAACTTCAATTACCCTCCACAAATAATATTAAGTCTTCAGACGGAGATGATATTACACTTTTTTCAAACCAGGTCAGGCTGTTTAATTCTGCCTATATAACTTTTTTAAATGGTAATCTCATCTGATAATTGTAATAACATTTTGCAACAGAGACTTCAAATGATGGAGTTACCCAGATTCTTTTTATTTCATAGCATGCAACATTAATAATATTTTCCGGTCCTTTGACATCGATGATGTTGCCCTTTTCATCACATAAAACAGTTGCATGCGAACCATCACTTGCTTGATAATGAAAGACATATGCAAAACCTTTAGATGCATCATTGAGTAAATCCTTGATGCAATGATGCATAAATTTGCTCTCTTGATAAAAAGAAGTTGCATCGTCAAGAAATTTTAGATTAGATATTTTTTGATATTGAAATATTGGCTTTTGTGGCTCAACATTCAAAACAATATCGTCTTGTTCATTGAAATCATCATCATTTTCATTGATATACTCTCTTAGTCCTTTTCTATAATGTCGAATATATTTTCGTGTTAAACCCTGTATTTTACCATTATGAATTTCCGAGTAATTAACGATTTGATAAACAAAATTTTCTAAATAACTTATATTATATTTTAATTTCATCCTGTGCATTCTGTAATATATACTCATAGCTTTGATTATATCCGATTCATTTGCTTTTTTGAAAATGTTATGATTGATGCTATCTTGAGATATTAAATACGATAATAGTTCAAACTGTGTATACGGTCTATCAAGTGTCATTGCCGGTAATAGTCTTAATTGTGAACAAGGAAAACCATCACTTATTAGGTCTAAAGTTTTATTTAATGCGTGAGATACATTGTTGTCAGGACTAAAAAAGGTTCTCCAATTATTTAATACGTCAAATAATCTGGCAAGAATACCGGACTCCTCAATTTCCATAATGTCTTTTTCCTTATAAATCGCACCATCACGGAAAGAACGGATGATTAATAAATTGAATTCATCCAAAATATCAATATATAAATTATTATTATTGTTGCTTATTAATTGCAGCCTTATGAAAAAGTATATGTCATTGTATAATAATCTTAAAGCCGAATAATTATTGTAATCTTTTAATAGCATATTATTGAGATAAAAACTTTTAAAGAAGATTATAGGTGGTAAAGGAAAGGAACAATCATTTGTTAGAACGCTATCTTTAGCCAACGTAAATCTTTTGTAAGTTGCATGTGTTCTCAAAACAAGCGATTTCACTCTTTTTTTCAGGAAATTATATTTGTTTTTTATAAGTATATTATCTGAAAATGAAATTTTTAGCCCTGCCTTTTTAATAACATATTGCTCAATAGCTGTGAAAAGCAATGTCCTGTCATAAAAGCCAAAACATAATGCCGGTCTGTCAGCAAATGATAAAGTAACATAATAATCCTTAAATATGACTTGTATGTTAAAGCCATCGAACCTTAATTCAAATCCATTATTAATATCAATCAAATTTATTCCCAATTCATTCATCTTTTATTTTCCCTTTATGCTGATTAATTATTAAAAACACAATAAATGAGTTTTAAAAAATTAAGAAAAAATATTATGAATTTGAAGTGAATCTTTTTAAAATAATTTCAACAAGGGGTGTGGAAAAATATTAATCTGTTTTGTATCAGTGGGTCTCAGAAATTTGTAAGTTCATTAAGATATCAACAATTTTCATTATTTAATATTCCTTAAGATTAGAAGTAAATCAGACGTTACTTTTGTTTCTTCACTCTATACTGCCTTTGCTTTTCAG
>RCNQ01000031.1 GCA_003731675.1 Bacteroidetes/Chlorobi group bacterium ChocPot_Mid | reverse complement strand
TCTAACATAAAAAAACAAAAATGGTAATAATTTTCTTATTTTTGAAATTATTTATTTATAATTTATTTTATGGACGAAAAACAAGCATATATATTCGGACGGAATGCAATTTTGGAAGCATTGCAAAATGAGAGGGTAGCGATTGAAAAGATATTTGTTACTTTTGGTGCAAAAGGTGACTCGATAGATAAGATATATTCAATTGCAAAGAAGAAGGGTATTTTGTGTGTAAGGCAAGATAACAGGAAGTTTATAACTTTGGAAAAGAGTGTTGTTCCGAAGGAATCGAAATCTCAAGGGGTTATTGCTCTTTTGACGATGTTTAGGACTCTGGAAATAGAAGATTTGATTGAGTTTAGTTTTCGGAAATCAGACAAACCTGTTTTGGTAGTGTTGGACGAGATAACAGACCCGCATAATTTGGGAGCTATTGCCAGAACAGCAGAATGTTCGGGGGTATCAGGCATAATTCTTTCGAATAAGGATTCTGCACCTGTGACCCCAACCGCAATTAAGATATCATCGGGAGCATTGGAGCATTTACCAGTAGCTAAGGTGGGTAGTTTTTCAAAAGTTTTTGATTTACTGAAGGAAAAAGGATTTTGGATTATCGGGACAGATATGCAGGGAGAGCAGGTTTATACTGAATTTGATTTTAACAGACCGATTGTAATTATCATTGGCAGTGAAGGCAAAGGTTTGAGGCAATCAACAATAAGTTATTGTGATGCATTGCTCAGAATTCCAATTTTGGGGAGGGTGGATTCATTGAATGCGTCGGTTTCGGCTGGTGTGGTTTTGTATGAGGTTGTCAGACAGAGGAATATTTCGAAATGAAATTAATGTTTTTAATAGACGCAAAAAAAGAAAAGTTGTGTTCGGCTCACGGTATGAATCCTGATGATGTAGAAGTCGTCAAGATTGATGATAAGTGGCTCGCAAAGCGAAAAATTATTCTTGGGAAGATGAAGGAGAAGAAATACGAAAATGTATATTTTGGTTGTATTAAGCTTGATTATCAGCGTTTTCAGTTTTTTATGAAATTGTATTTTCTGCTTTCTGGTTATATCGGAGGGGCAATAATTGACGAAGAAGGGAGAGCTAATAAATTCAGTTTTGTTAAATTTATTTTTAAAGAAATTCCAATGATTATCATTGAAGCTGTTGCTTCCGTAATTGTAATAATATATTCTTACATTAAATTCCCAATAATGAAATGGTATCTGACGAAAAAGTAAAAGTGATGTTCTGGCGAACGGAGTTTTACGGTGCTTTGACTGAGGGAGGCACTGTTTCATTGCATGTCGGGAAAATTCGTGGTTTTCAGAAACTGGGGCATGAAGTCTTTTATGTTTCGAGCGGACCGATGAAATTGCCTGAAGGAGTGAAGCTATATCAAATTCCTTATTCAAAATTGTATAGAAATTTTCCTGAGGTACTGCACCCGAATTATAATCGACGTTCGATAAATGCAATAATAAAAATAATCGAAAAGGAACAGCCAAACTTTCTGCACAAGCATCATCACGACTTTCATTATGGAGGAGCATGGCTGAAAAAGCACTTGGGACTGCCATTTATACTGCATGTTGATGGAATTGAGTATTGGGTAAAGAAGAATTGGGGCAAGCTTTATTTCAGTCATTTGCTCAGATGGGCAGAAGACACTGAACTCGAAGCTTCTGATGCTATAATTGTTATTTCGGATTCTTTAAAGAGGCAATTAGTCGAGTATGGTGTTAATGGAGATAAAATTCATGTTGTTCCGAATGGTGTACATCCCGACCAGTTCTATCCCGAAATTGGAGATAAGGGATTGAAGAAGAGTTTAGGATTAGAAGATAGATTCATTGTGGGTTACACAGGAACATTCGGCAGATGGCACGGGGTTGAGGTTCTCGCTGAATCAGTCAAACACATTGTAAAGCGAATTCCAAATGCAGTAGTGATGTTTGTAGGTGATGGAGACCTGCGACCAAAGATTGAAGAGATAACAAAGCGGGACGGAGTTTTTGACAAAATAATGATAACCGGATTTGTTCCGTTTACGGATATACCTCATTATTTGTCAATGTTTGATGTTGCGGTATCGCCTTGCATCAACAACGATGACAACGAATTTTTCAATTCTCCTGTAAAATTATTTGAATACATGGCGATGGGCAAACCAATTGTAGCGAGCAGTGTAGGCCAGCAAGGAGTAGTGATTGAGAATGGAGTTAACGGGTTGCTCCACGAGGAGAAACAACCTGAAGAACTTGCCGAAAGAATTTTTGAAATTTATTCCAACAAAGACTTAGCAGACAGATTAGGCAAGGAAGCAAGACGCAGGGCAATAGAAAAACACGACTGGAAATTCAATGCACAGGCAATTTTAGATGCGTATAAGGGGGTGGTTGGGAAAAAGTAAAATATGATTATCGGATATTACTTTTTTTGTTGATTGATAAACTGACAATCCAAATTACTAAGAATGATAAGGCGAACGAGACAAATCTGACTGAAATAGCTTCGTTTAGGAATGAAATGTTTTGCCAAATTATAGTGGAGACAGCACCAGTCAGGATACCAGCAATCACACCTTCTTTTGTTACTTTTTTCCATTTCAATACGAGAATCAGAGCTGGTCCGAATGAAGCTCCAAGCCCCGACCAGGCATAAGAAACGAGCTGGAAGATTAGAGTTTTTGATGTGATGGCGATGATGAATGCAATAATACCAATGATAAGAGTAATAATACGGCTGAGATTGAGTAGAGATTTTTCGGATATTTTCTTACCTAAAGTTTTGTGGTAGAAGTCTTCGATGACAGTAGAAACGAGAACAAGTAGCAAGCTGTCAGCAGTGGACATCATGGCGGCAATTGCACCTGAAATAAAGATGCCAGCAAGCCAAGGAGGCAAAAGGTCGTTAGCCATTTGAGGCATAACTTTTTCAACATCTGTGAAATGTCCCTGCCCATACATTGCAAGCCCGAAGATACCAATTAGAAAAGCACCAGTGAAAGCAGGAATAGCCCAAAGAAATGCAATTCTTCTTCCGGTTTTAATTTGCTGAGGGTCTTTGATAGCCATGAATTTTGTTACAAGGTGAGGTTGACCGAAATAGCCAAAGCCCCAGCTTAGCCCACTAATGATGACAGCAAAAGCAGACCAACCTGTTTTTCCCTGACTAAGACTTGTGAAGTTTTCACCAACGGAAGCAAAAGCGTTGGTAACTGAAATATTATTTGAGAGAAGGAAGATATAAGCAATAATAGGTAGAAGGATTAAAGTTCCAATCATGATAATTCCCTGAACTAAATCTGTCCAGACGACAGCAAGAAAACCACCCATCATGGTGTAAAGAATAATGACAGAGGCACCGATAAAAATACCAGTGTCATTAGGAATGCCGAAGGTAGTTTCCAAAGCTTTTCCTGCGCCATTGAATTGAGCGGCGAGGTAGATGGTAAAGAAGAAAATGATGACGATTGTTGAGATAATTCTAATTGAACTTGTATTTCCATAAAATTTTTGTGAAAGAAAGTGGGGCAGAGTGATTGCGTCAGAATCTTCGGATTGGATTCTTATGTCTTTGGCAATGAAATACCAGTAAATAATGATGCCGAAGACACAGCCCAGAGCTGTCCAGATTTCAACAAAACCTACAGCAAGAGCGGCACCGGGAAGTCCGAGTATTAACCATGCAGACTCACCGGCTGTTCTTTCGGAAAAAGCAACAAGCCAAGGGTTCAATTTTCTGTCAGCGAGAAAAAAGTCTTTGTGGCTGTTGTTAGAGCTATAGGTAAAAAAACCTATTGCAAGTATAAGTATAAGATAAATTATAAATCCGAAATAAGTCCAGTCCATAATAATTTTTCAATAATTTAATATTAGTTATTTCAAATTAAATAAATTCTTTTATTTTTGAAATAAATTTTTAATTAATCTGAGGAGAAAAATATGGTATTGGCAGAATTTGCGATGTTTCCGACAGATAAGGGGGAAAGTGTGAGTAAATATGTTTCACAGGTTATTGATGCAATAGACAAGAGCGGATTGAAATATAAACTGACACCAATGGGGACAGTAATAGAAGGAGAATGGGATGAGGTGTTTGGTCTTATTACGAAATGTTTTAAGATATTGGAGCCACAGGCGAACAGGGTTTACAGTGCGATAAAAGTAGATTACAGAAAGGGAAGTGCATCGAGAATGACGTCAAAGATTGAGAAGATAAAAAGTATTCTGGACAGGGAAATAAGTCATAGCTGATGATTATTTGGTGTAGAAACTTTTAAGTATTGCAATCAGGTATTTGACAAGGAAATATATTCCAAGAATAAAGATAATGAGGTTGACAGGTGGAAGCCAAAGTTCCCAATGTTTGAGGAATATATTTATTAATATGGAAAAAATAATAAGTGGTAAGAGGAAGATTGAGTTAACGGAAATCTTTGTGAAAAGGATTTTATTATACAATTCGGAGTATTCTTTTTGTAATTTTTCGAATGATTTTTTATCATTGTGTATCATAGTAAGACGAATTAAATTTCTAAGTTCTGACAATCTTTTATCAATTCTATCAATTTTGTCGTAATATAAAGGGAAAATTTTTCTGCCGATTTTTTTGTAATATAAATCGGACAGAAACAGGACTAAAATAGTTAAAGCTGACAGAATTATAGTATTCAGTATCATTTTTATAAAATAAATTATTGTCAGTAAATTTTCAATTGCTAATTTATTAAAAAAATATTTGATAATTAATTATTTTTTATGAGGAAACAATCAAAAGCGTATATTTTTGCTGTATTCGCAGTGCTTTTCTGGTCAACAGTGGCAACTGCATTTAAGATAGGTTTGAAGTCACTTAGTTATTCAGAACTGTTGCTGTTTTCTTCTTTTTTTTCGATGATAATTTTATTTATAATTCTATCTTTGCAAAGGAAATTAGGAGGGTTATCCGAACAATCAATAAAGGAAATATTTTATTCGGCGTTGTTGGGATTTTTGAATCCTTTTCTTTATTATCTGATTCTTTTTAAAGCTTATGAATTGTTGCCAGCACAGGAGGCATTGACATTGAATTACACATGGGCAATAGTAGTGGTATTGTTATCAATTCCTATGCTGGGACAGAGAATCAGAGTTATGAATTTCATTGCATTGTTTGTAAGTTTCAGTGGTGTTGTTGTGATAGCGACACATGGTGATTTGTTGTCGTTAGAATTGTCAGAACCGAGAGGTGTTTTACTTGCATTGATAAGTGCGTTTGTGTGGGCAATATTCTGGTTGATGAATTTAAAAGATAAAAGAGATGAAGTAATCAAGCTGAGTATGAATTTTGTGTTTGGCTTTGCTTATATATTAGTGTATCAAATTTTAATTGATGGTGTTAGATTACCTGAAATAACAGGAATACTGTCTGGAGTTTACATAGGATGTTTTGAAATGGGAGTAACATTTGTACTTTGGTTATTGGCTTTGAAGTATTCGGAAACAACAGCCAAAGTGAGCAATCTGATTTATCTGTCACCGTTTTTATCTTTGATATTTATTGCGTTGATATTGCACGAAGCAATTCATATAAGTTCGTTGTTTGGTTTGATA
>RCNQ01000292.1 GCA_003731675.1 Bacteroidetes/Chlorobi group bacterium ChocPot_Mid | reverse complement strand
CACCATTTAATTAAAAGTCATCACTAATTTTTCTTCACCATAGAATTAATTTCTTATTGTCTGTCTTACAGGAATTACAAATTCTTAATATATAAAAACCCATGGGTAAGTCTTCATAACTAAACACTCTTTTATCACCATTAACAACAAATGACTTTAGCAAATCTCCGAGAATACTGTAAATCTGAATCTTCGTGTCTGTCGGTACTTTACCTTTACCAACGACTTCGAATAATTTATTACTAAAATCTGTTACAATATTAAACGTACAAACCTCCTCATCCTCCTCAACCATATTTGTCTCAGTGCATCCAATTCTTTCTGTAGAAACAACAACTTCATCAAGCAAAATTCCTTCAACACTATGCTCACCATGATGAAATAAGCTAAGCCAAAGTACATTCAGCTTCAAGTCTTCTGTTGTTCTCCACCAAAGATGCTTGAAAGGTCCATATTCAATTCCATCAATCCAAAAATCAGCAATCCCATCAGCTTCTACATCACTTTGAACAGCTGTTCCTCCATCAATCATCATTTCAATACAATACCATCTCCCTGATTCCATCAAAGGAGGCATTATCTTTTCCCTATGTTCAGGTTTATCACAAATATTCTCACCCTCGTCAAACCAACAAGGAAAATGGTCTCCCCAGCATTGCCCATTTGGATTAGCACAATCCATGTACATTCCACGATAATAAGTATAAAGATTCATTCTTCCATCTGCCGGCTCAATCCAAGAAGAAAACCAATCATTCCCATTCGGACGATAATTAGACCTTCCAAGGTTGTTTCTACTTCCTGCATGAAGTCCTCCTCCGTGATTTCTTGCTGTGAAGTCATACCCCTTTTCCCACATCATATACCATCTTGCATACAATTTGTCATAACTACCAGGAAGTACTTTCACTAAGTCAGCCCCACCCCTGCCGGGAGGAACTCTCAATCGCATTACATGATTACCTGAAATATCGAAAGGTCCTGGGTCCAGCATCAACAGGTTTGTTGAATCTGGATTTGGATCCCAATCATCCCAAATCAATTTATTCCCCTCTTCAAATCCACTATAAAATACTACAGGATTTTCTTGAGAATTTGAAGCACCCGTAAATAATATTATTAAGATAACTGAGAAAATATAAACAATAGTAACTCGCATAACACACTCCTTATCTAAAAATTAAAAAAAATACTTATACCCTCCTTAAAAAATGGTCTCGAAACCTGTGTTTTCGAGACCATTCATTACTAATAATATCAATAACTCCTTATAAATAATCATTTATAATCAAGAGCTTCAATTCCCGGTAAAATTTCTCCTTCCATATAAGTCAACCAAGCTCCACCGCCGGGTGTTACGTGTGTAACTTTATTCATAAGATGCATTTTCTTTATCGCTGCACCTGAATCTCCACCACCAATTATTGTCATTGCACCTTTGGCAGTTACATTTGCAAGAGAAGTAGCAACAGCTAATGTCCCTTTAGAAAAGTTCTCCATTTCAAAAACACCCATAGGTCCATTCCAGACTATTGTACGCGAATCCATGATTATTTTTTTGAATTGCTCTCTTGTTTGCTTGCCAATATCCATACCCAGCCAGTCAGAAGGAATGTTCTCAACATCAACATCCTTGTAATTAGCATCATTTGCAAAATGGTCTGCAACCACAATATCAACAGGTAGCATCAAATTGCAATTTCTTTGCTTAGCCAGGTCAATTAATTCCTTTGCCATTTCAACTTTCTCAGCTTCAAAAATTGACCTTCCAATCTCAAGACCTAATGCCTTATAGAAAGTAAACATCATACCACCACCAATTAAAATTGTATCGCAAACTTCAATCAGTTTCTTGATAACATTAATTTTGTCCGATATTTTCGCACCACCAATAATACCAGTATAAGGATGAACAACATTATTCATTGCGTTACCAAGATACTCCAGCTCCCACATCAATGATTTACCCCCAAAACGTCTCTCAAAAAGCTTAGGTAGTTCGTAAATGCTCGAATGATAACGATGAACCGTACCAAAAGCATCATTAACATAAGAATCACCATATTGGCTCAATATCTTTGCAAATTCCAAATCGTTTGAAGTCTCATAGTTATAAAACCTTAGATTTTCAAGTAAAACTATATCTCCAGGTTTTGCCTTTTCGATAGCATCAAAAGGTGCTTTACCAAGACAATCAGGAGAGAAAACCACATTGTATCCAAATTTCTGTTCGAGATATTTTGCAACTGTTTCCAGACTTAATTTATTCACCCATTTCCCCTTAGGTCTGCCAAGATGCGACAAAATAATCGGAATACCTCCATCGTGAATTATCTGGTTGATTGTCGGAAGAGATTCCATTATTCTCAGGTCATCAGTAATTTCCTGCCTTGAATTCAGAGGAACGTTGAAATCAACTCTAAGCAAGACCCTTTCACCTTCAAAATTCTCATAATCAACTGATTTTAACATATTATATCCATCAAGTTTATAATTTTTCAATTAAATCAACAATCCTGCAAGAATAACCAAATTCGTTATCATACCATCCAACCACTTTTGCAAATTTCCCCTGAACTGAAGTCAACTGAGAGTCAAAAATGCAGGAATGCGGATTACCAAGAATATCTGTCGAGACCAATGGTTCTTCACTGTATTCCATAATTCCTTTCAAATATGTTTCAGATGCAAACTTCATTGCGGCATTAATTTCCTGAGCCGTTGTTTCTTTTTTTAGCAAACAAGCAAAATCAGTTATTGAGCCATCAGGAACAGGAACACGGATAGCGTAACCCTGCAATTTCCCATGAAGTTCAGGTATTACCAAACCAACAGCTTTAGCGGCACCTGTAGTAGTTGGGATTGAATTGATTGCTGCTGACCTCGCACGTCGCAAATCACTGTGTGGCAAATCTAAAATCCGCTGGTCATTTGTATAAGCATGAACCGTACACATAAACCCATTTTCTACTCCGAAATTATCATTCAGTACTTTCACCATCGGAGCAAGACAGTTCGTTGTGCATGAAGCATTTGACAAAATTTTCTCATTACCTGTTAAAACATCATCATTTACTCCTATGACAACAGTAGCATCTAATGCATCTTTTGCAGGTGCAGAAAGCACAACTTTTTTGGCACCATTACCCAAATGCTTCTCCAATTGTTCACGTTTACGGAAAACTCCGGTTGATTCCAATACTATGTCAACATTATTCTTCCACGGTAATTGTGTCAAATCTTTTTCTGCAGATATACGTATCCTGATACCATCAACAACGATATGGTCGTTATCAACTTTAATGTCAGCATTAAATTTGCCATGAACTGAATCGTACTTCAGCAAATGTGCTACTGTTGCAGTATCCATCAAATCGTTTATTCCTACAAATTCAAATTTCCCTTTTCGTTTAAATGCTTCTCTGAAGACGAGTCTGCCGATTCTTCCGAAGCCATTGATTGCTATTTTCTTGCTCATTGTTCCTCCTAAAATAAATAAATTTATGTTTGCTATTTTAAAAAATCAAATATAGTAAAATAATAAAATAATAAAAACTGTTTTCTTAAACTTTTTATTTTCCTAAAGATAGGTTTTCGTAATATAAACTAAAAAATTCCTTAATCTTCCAACTTTTTCAGTTCCTCAAGGTCGTCTTCCTCAGAATCAATAAACATCTTCCTGATTTCGCAGTTTTTATGATTGAAATCATGCAATTTCGACACCTTGCCATTATTATCCAAATCAATAAATTCCTCAAAAGATATTGTTTTATAAGTACTGCTTTCGGGGATATAGGCATGCACAAGTTCACGAAAAATATCTGCTTTAAGAATTTTTGCCTTTCCTTCTGGAAAATGTATTTCCGAATTTAGCGATGGATACTTGCTAAGAACATCAAGATATGTATCGTATTCATAAAGCAAACAACATTTTAACCTTCCGCAATATCCACTCAATTTGGTAACATTGTTCGATAACTGTTGAATTCTGGCATGGTCTAACGTAACATGACTGTTTTCATGTGCAAATGAAGCACAGCATAACGCCCTACCACAAGACCCCATACCTCCTATTCTCTTTGCATCCTCCCTCGTACTTATTTGTCTTAGCTCAATTCTGGTCTTAAATGTTTTTGCTAATTCCTTGACAAGTTGCCTGAAATCAATTCTCAATGGAGATGTGAAGTAAATTGTAAGTCTTTGCTGGTCAAATTGCCATTCTGCATCGGTTATTTTCATCTCCAACTCAAGCTTTTCAGTTAATTCCCTTGCTTTTTCAACAATTGATTGGTGGCTGTCAAGATTATGCTTGTACCTTTGCATATCCTCCAAACGCGCATGTCGGATTACGCTATATTGTGGCTCCCTGTCCTTGTAAAACAGCTTTAACTTTGCCTCTGCACATTTCCCGAATGCTGTAACAGTTCCAATATCCAACCCGCTTTCTACTTCAACAATGACATATTGATATGCAACAAATGGAAGTCTGTTCTTATTTGCATAAAGTTGACGCCTCTTATTTTTAAATGCTATCTCAACCAAATCAGAAATTTCGTTGATTTCATTGTATTCAGGTTTCGCTTTTGAAACATTGAATTTTAAGTAATATTCCTGATTAATAAAAATTTGCGAAGGAAAATCTTTGTGCTTTATATCGTACTTTTTGTAAGTATCATGTAAAGGTTTTAAATTCAAACTTGAATTGTCATCCTGTGGTTTTGTTGATTTTTGATTTTCTGCAGTTTTGTTACTCGTCTCTCCTGCTTCAGGATTTTCCTGAAAAAATCCATCATTCTGGTTTTGCTCACCCGTATTATTAGTCTCGTTGTGTGCGTGATTGGAGCTTTCGCTTGAGCTAACCAAATATGAATTATTAGAGTTATTCCCTAACACCTGATTATTCTCAACAATTTCATTATTCGGTTCAGATATACTTTTCTCCTGCTCCGAAGTATGCTCCGAATTTACAGTAAAATCTATACTATTCATCTAATTACAATCTAAGTTTAAAAATCTATATCAATTTCATTGAGTATTATTTTATTTCATTTTATAAAGCAAAAATAATAATAAACTTATGTAAAACACTATTATTTATTTTTTTGTAATTTCAAGTGTTGCTCTCTGAAAGTATTTCTCTTCTCAACTCAATGAATAAATTTATTAATAAAAGCTGTTGATTTACATTTCTCCAATTATTTCGTATAGCTTCTTCTACCAGTGAAATCGATTTATTTAAATTCAAATTTGCAAAGTTTTTTGCAAAATTTTTCAAAAAAGGTAACTGATCAATATTGATTAATGTTTTTTCCGGTGCCTGATTGATAACGTTCATTGCATCACGTAACCATAACAATAATATTATCAGCACCTTATCAATCAAATTCTTATCCTTCTCAGTTAATATTACCTGAAGTTTATTTACAAGTTCTGAGCGGTAAATCCTTTTTTTCAAAGCAGTTCGGAATAAATCAACAACATTGTTCCTCAATGACTTCATATCTTCATCAAGATATTCTATAGCTTTGGTATATGAACCTTGCCCGATTGAAACCGCTAATTTTGCTTCTGTTAAATCTAATTTAAATGTATCAATTAGATAATCTTCAAGTTCCTCGTCAGGTAGTGCCTGAAAGAAAACTTGCTGACAACGTGACAAAATCGTCGGTAGAATCAACTGAGGTTCTGAAGTTGTCATTATTATTGTAGTATTACTATGAGGTTCTTCCAAAGTCTTCAAAAAAGCATTCGCTGACTCTGGAGTCATTTCTTCAGCTTTAAATACCAGAATAAATCTTCTGCCTTGGGAATTTGGTGTCAAAGAAAGTCCTCTTTTAACCTCCCTTATTTGTGCTATTTTTATCTGTGTCGCTTTCCCTAACTGAATTTTATGATATGGATTTACTGCCTTTAAAGCATTTTGCTCCTGAATTTCTGCAATCTGCTCGTCGCTTAACTTTTCCGAAATATTATCCTTACGGCTATCCATTGCTTTCGGTGCCGGTAAAGAATAAATCATCTGAACATTTGGATGTTGAAGCGTTGCCATCATTTTGCAACTTGTACAGTGACCGCAGGCATCAATAGTTTTATCCAATACAATAGGTTGTTCGCAATTTGCAACTTTCGCGAATTCAATAGCAACAGCTTCTTTGCCGACACCTTCATTGCCAATAAAGCAGTAAGAATGAGCAATCCTATCCTCCAAAATTGCCCTTTGCAGTAAATTCTTTACTGTTGTTTGTCCTATTATTTTTTTCCAAGCCATTTTAGTTATTGCAGTTAAAAATCAGTTATCTGCTATAAGCTTTTTGCTTTCAGCTTTCTATTACTTGCAATTTAGGAAATTAGAAAGAAGTGGACAAATTTTTACTAAATTCCTTAATGTCATAAATTCAATTTTAATTCGTTGTATTATTTTTTATATTACCGGTTGGTAATAAACAAAATTAATTTTTCTTTAAAAATATGCGAGTGTTGAAATGCCCGGGAAAAAAAATCAAAATAATCAAATAGATACTTCTGAAGAAATAATCAGAAATGCAATAGCTCTGTCACGAGAAGGCTCCAATTGTGCCCATAACAGAGGTGCAGGTTGCTCGGTAGAGCACATTCACATTAAGGAAAGTTCTAAATTGCCTGATATAAGCAAAGAACAAATGGAAACTGCCTTGAGGTATATGCTCTTAGCACGAAAATCAGATGAAAAACATTTCACTTTAGTAAAACAGGGCAAATCATTTTTCCATATTGGATGCAGTGGACATGAAGCAATGCAGGTTGCAATAGGAATGGCATTGAAGCAAAAACATGACTGGGGCTGGACATATTATCGCGATGCCGCATTTGCCTATGCTATGGGAATGACAGCCAAAGAATATTTTTTACTCGCAACTGGAAAACCGGAAGACCCATCAACAGGTGGACGACAAATGCCAGGACATTATGGTAACAAAAAATTGAATATGCCGACTTCCTCTTCATCAACAGGTACTCAATACCTAAATGCAGTTGGCACTGCACTCGCTTCAAAAAAACTCGGTACTGATGAGGTTACTTACGTTTCTTCCGGTGAAGGCACAACAAGTCAGGGTGAATTTTACGAAGCCGTTAACTGGGCAAGCAGGGAAAAACTTCCTGTACTTTTTGCCGTTCAGGATAATGGATATGCAATATCTGTTCCAAGAGAAAAACAATCAATGGGTGGCAATGTTGCTCATACTTTTTGTTGTTATTCAAATCTTAGAATGAAAACTTTCGATGGCACAAACTTCTTTGAAGCATACAAAGCCGCTAAAGATGCTGTGGTTCATATCCGCTCAGGTAAAGGTCCTGTATTGCTCCATGGTATGGTTGAAAGATTAGTTCCTCACTCTTCAAGTGACGACCAAAGAAAATACAGAAAAGCTGATGAACTCGAATTTGCAAAAAAAGAAAAAGACTGCATTGAAATATTTAAAAAATATCTATTAGCAAATAAAATTTTCACTTCTTCTGAACTTGAGACAATAGACAATGATATTAAGAAAGAAGTAGATGATGCGGCAGACTGGGCTTTATCACGACCTGATGCTAAATCAGAAAATTCAACCAAGCACATATTCGCAGATATTAAAACAAGGGATTTAAATTACTCCGTTGAAGAACCGAAAAGTGGCGAAAAAGTTGTCATGGTTGATGCTATCAATCACGCTTTAAGTGAAGAATTGACTAAAAATGAAAAGATGCTTGTTTTCGGACAAGATATTGCCGACCCGAAAGGTGGAGTTTTTACAGCAACAAAAGGATTGTCGAAATTTGGCGAAGAAAGGGTATTCAATTCTCCATTAGCTGAAGCTTCAATTATCGGTGTGGCTTTAGGACTTGCTGTCCGTGGATTTAAACCTGTTGTGGAAATTCAGTTTGGCGATTATATATGGCCTGCTTTTCAGCAGATAAGAAATGAAGTAGCGACAATGCGGTTTCGCTCCGACGGTAACTTTTCTGCACCTGTTGTCATCAGGACAGCTGTTGGCGGATATATTCATGGCGGGCTTTGCCATTCACAAAATATTGAAGGATTTTTCAGTCATATTCCAGGATTGCTCATTGCTTATCCGAGTACAGCTTCTGATGCAAAGGGATTATTAAAAACTGCTTGCAGATTGTCCGAC
>RCNQ01000291.1 GCA_003731675.1 Bacteroidetes/Chlorobi group bacterium ChocPot_Mid | reverse complement strand
AACGGGCGGTGCTATTGCTCCTTTATTAGCTTTATCGGGATACAAATATGTTTTTCCGTCTTCAGAAGGTGAAATAATATTTTTTGACAATAAGGAAATTAAATGGAAATACAAACTTGATTCCAATAATGTTGCTGCATCTGGTCTGTGTGCTGATAAAAAACAGAATATTTATATCTTGGATAATGAAGGGGAATTATATTCCCTGACAGTAAGCGGGAAATTAAGATGGAAAAAGTTTTTCAAAAAAATTTCAGATAGAGATATTATTACATTTTCGGATTTAATGGCAGTTGATGATGGTATTATTGTTGCATCTTCAGATGGATTAATTGTAAAATATAATTTTAAAGGAGAACTTTTATGGTCTAAATTATTTAATTTGTCCTTAATGAAGTATTTTCCAGCAGATGAAAAGGGTAATATTTACCTGCCTTTGACTAACAATACCTTTGGTGAATCAGATAGTTTAGTATGTATTAATAGTAGGGGGGATGTTGAATGGGAGAGGAGTTTTGAAAAAATAAGAATTATTAAGCCGGCAGTATGTTCACAATCTGATATTTATTTATGTTGTGTTAAGGTGATTGCAGGTGAGAGATATCCTTTAGTAATTTGTTTGAGTAACAAGGGCAAGATTAAATGGAATAGAGAAATTTCGCAGACGGCAAGATTTATTTCTGTTGGTAATGATGGTAATATCTATGTAGTCGCATATGATGCTGGTTTTGGAAAGCCGATTTCGATGATTATCTCCTTTGATAAAGATGGCAAGATGATTTGGAAAAAGAATATTGAAGTTGCTGTGATATCTCCAGTAATGATAGGAGAAGAGATTATTTCCTTTGTTGGAACTGATGAGGAAGCGTCAGGGGTTTATTTTATGAGAAAAAATGGTTTTTTGGAGAATGTTATTTCTTTGTCCGAAGCTCCAATACTGAATTTAAATCCTTTGGTAACTCCAAATAAAAATATATTATTTGGAGGTTCTGAGAAGATTTTTATTTTACGGATAGATGAGACTCCTTTGAAAAAATTTATTCCATGGTAATAATATTTTTTATATATTTACATTTTAAGATAATGTATAAGTTTTAAAAGAATAACAATGAGACTTGAAACGGGTCAAAATGGAAGTATTATAACCTACAATGAGATAACGCCTCTAATTCATCCCAGTGTTTTTATTTGTGAAGGTGTAAAAATAATTGGTGATGTTGAGATAGGTGAGGATAGTTCAATTTGGTATAATTCGGTAATCAGGGGAGATGTTAATTATATCAGAATTGGTAGCCAGACAAATATTCAGGACTTGTGCATGCTTCATGTTACACATGACACTCATCCTTTGATTATTGGGAATAAGGTGTCAGTAGGTCATGCTGTAAAACTACATGGTACAACAATTTATGATAATTGCCTCATAGGGACAGGTGCTATTTTACTCGACGGTAGCGTTATTAATTCTTATTCTTTGGTTGCGGCAGGCTCGGTTGTACTCGAAAATTTTAAAATTCCTGAAGGGACATTAGCCGCAGGTATTCCAGCAAAAATTTTAAGGGACCTGACAACAAGTGAACTTGAGAGAATTAATGAGACCTCAGAAAACTATCTAAAATACGTTGTCCAATACAGAAGCCAACTTTAATTCGTATATTAGTTAATAATATCTTATTTTTGCATTTTATTATTCACCAATTGTTATATTAAATTATGATAAAAAGTATGACTGGTTTCAGTAAAGCTGAAGCCAAAGAAAAGGGTTATTTAGTTACTGTAGAGATTAAAAGTCTAAATGGTAGATTTCTTGAAATTAATTCCAAGTTGCACAGGAATATCGCTCATAAGGAATTTGAAATCAGGGATATAATCAAAAAGACGATAAGCAGGGGTAATATTAATGTAAATGTTACTATTGAATTTGATGATACTATCCAACCATTTGAGATTGATTTAGATTCAGCAAAGCAGTATTATAATAGTTTATTGAAGCTAAAAAATAAGCTTAAAATGAAGGGGGACATAACAATTGAGAATGTTTTGCATTTTTCAAATGGATTTATTGTTAAATCGAAGACTGAAGATGCAGAGCTTGAGTGGAAGATAGTAAAGATAGCTTTGAATAATGCGTTAAATTCACTCGACAATATGAGGAAAAATGAAGGACAGCAGATAATTAAGGATATTTCAGCAAGAATGAAAAAGGTAGCTAATGTTCTTGAAAAAGTTGATGCTCTTGGTTTGGACAAGATTCCTCAGGAGAGAGAGAGACTGAGATTGAAAGTCGCCCAACTTTTTGAAAGTGACGAGATAGATGAGCATCGTTTACAGATGGAGCTTGTACTTCTTGCAGATAAGCTTGATTTTTCTGAGGAATGTGTAAGAATGCGTTCTCATATAAAATTTTTCAATGAAGCGTTGAAGGATAAAGCAGGTGATTCAATTGGAAAGAAGATTAACTTTCTTTTGCAGGAGATGAATCGCGAAGTCAATACCATTGGTTCAAAATGCAGCGATGCTGAAATTGCACAGCATGTTGTTTATATGAAAGAAGAATTGGAAAGAATAAGGGAACAGATTCAAAATATTGAATAGTAGTATTTTTTAATTAGGATATGTTAAGATGAGTAAAATAGTAGTTCTCGGTGCAGGCATGGTAGGAAGGGCAATGGCTATTGATTTGTCGAAAAATCATACTGTATGTTCAGTTGATATTAATGAAGTATCTCTTAAAAATCTTCAAAATAAAAATATTTCTACAATAAAAGCTGATTTGTCTGATGGAGATAAGATTAAAGATATTGTTAAGGACTTTGATTTGGTAATTGGGGCAGTACCTGGTTTTATGGGATACAATACCTGTAAATCGGTAATTGAAGCTGGAAGGAATATCGTTGATATTTCATTTTTTCCTGAAGATTGCTTTGGTTTGGACGAATTGGCAAAAGCAATGAATGTTATAGCAATAGTTGATTGTGGCGTTGCTCCAGGAATGGATAATATAATTCTTGGGTATCATAGCAAATTGATGGATGTTGAGAATTTTGAATGTTATGTTGGTGGATTACCTGTGAAGAGGGAGAAGCCATTTGAGTATAAAGCTCCATTTTCACCGATTGATGTATTGGAAGAATATACAAGACCAGCCCGTTATGTTGAGAATAGTCACATAATTACTAAACCAGCTCTTTCTGACCCAGAATATATTGACTTTGAGGAGGTAGGAACTTTAGAAGCATTCAACTCTGATGGTTTACGTTCTTTGATGTTCACAATGAATGTCCCAAATATGAAGGAAAAGACTTTGCGTTATCCTGGGCACATTGAGTATATAAAGGTATTGAGGGATAGTGGTTTTTTTGAGCATAATGAAGTCAATATCAAGGGAGTTGGTATTTCACCGATGGAATTTACTTCTAAGGTGCTATTTAATAAATGGAAACTTGGACCTGAGGAGAAGGAGTTTACAATAATGCGGGTTATTGTTGAGGGTAAAGAAAATGGTCAGCAAAAAAAATATGTTTATAGTTTATTTGATATTTATAATGAATCTACAAAGACTTCTTCAATGGCAAGAACTACAGGATATACAGCAACAGCAACTGCAAATTTGATTTTAGAAGGAAGGTTTAATCGTAAAGGAATAATTCCACCAGAATTTTTGGGTGAAGATGCAGGGGCTTTTCGTTATATAATGAACTATCTGAATCAGAGAGGTATTTATTATAATTTAAAATAAGTGATATATGATAGAACAACACCCAATTAAAAATAATCGGGTGTTGGATGATTGTTCAAATAATTATACTTCCGTCTTTTATGTGAACTCTTACATTACCGTACTCAGAAGCTGTTGGGCTGTGAGTAACCATTATAATAGTTATTTTATTTTCAATATTAATTTGTTTCAAAACTTCTAAGATTTCAATTGCTAAAGCCGGGTCAAGATTTCCTGTTGGTTCATCAGCTAAAATTAAATTAGGTTTGTTTACTAAGGCTCTCGCAATTGCTACCCTTTGTTGTTGACCTGCAGATAGTTCTTTTGGTAAATGATTCATTCTATCTTTTAATCCTATTGATTCAAGGAGATGAACGGCATAATCACTTTTAGTATTTTCTCCGTTTTGATTTAAGGATAAAGGTATGAGAACATTGTTTAACACAGATAAGTATGGAATCAAACTGAAATTTTGCATAATAAAACCGATATGCTTACTTCTAATATTTGCCAATTTATTATCTGATGCAGAATGAAGGTCATAACCTTTAAAAGTTATCCTTCCCGAAGTAGGTCGAATTAAACCGGCAAGCAAAAGCAACAAAGTTGTTTTACCAGAGCCGGAAGGACCTGTAATAGTAACAAAATCACCTTGCTCAAAGTTTAAGTTAATATTCTTTATTGCGACAACCAAACCGTCCTTATGATGATAATTCTTTGTTAATTCTTTAGTTTCAATAATCATATCATGCCTCCTGCATTATTTTGTAAGGTTCAATTTTACCAGCTAAGTATGCAGGAATTAATGAACCACAAAGTGAAATAAATAGAGAAATAAGTATAGACCAAGGCAAATAAATTGGAATCGGCTCAATGTTCAAACCAGCCAATTGAGGTCCAAGAACAACTCCTGATAATGTGCCTACAAGATAACCTAAAATACCTCCGATAATTCCGAGTATAGCCGCTTTGAGCAATAGAATTTCATAAATTTTCCCTTTTGTAAACCCTATCATTCTCAAAGTTCCTATTTCCTTTTTACGTTCATTCACATTAGCCCAAATCGAATTACCTATGGAAATACCACCAACAAATAAAACAATGATAAGAAATATGACAGAAATTTTGTTCATCAATTGATTTGTTTTTATTTGAGTTGCAACAATTTGATTTATAGTCGTAATTTTCGTATCGGGTAATATGTTTCTCAATTTACTTAATAAACCATCGCTTATGGCATTGCAACAGCCCATAATTTCAATAGCACTGATTTGACCGTTGATACCTAATAATGCCTGAACCGTATGTAGATGGGCAAATATTCTGTCATCGTCAACTGTTCCTGTTTCAGGAAGTACCTTAGCGACTTTGAAGTTTTTTCCCTGAATAGTAACAATGTTTTTTTCTTTCAGTTTCAATTTTTTTGAAATATTAGATCCAATGAGGCATTCATCAGTAGCAATAGAATCAATTGCTTTGCGTTGTAATTTTTCATCTTTATAACCAAATGATTGATTGATTGGATTTGCTCCGCAAGTTGTTTGTAATTCTTTACCTGTTAATCCTGCTGTCTGCCATATGGGTTTTGAAGCCAGTTCATTTTTAGGAATAATGCCGGTCAAAACAATATTTGTTTCTCCAATTTTAATTTTCCTTGTTAGTTTTGGAGACATGTTATCAACACCTGCAAGAGTAGATGTAGCAATACGTTCTACATAGTCTTCAGGAAATGTTGGAGCGTCTATGTCAGCTGAATAATAATTATCAACACTTGCCGCTAATGGAAGAACCATTATATTAGCGCCAAGGTTATCGAGATTGACTGCGACTGCTTTTTCTGAAACGACTGCAACAGACCTAATTCCAACTATGACACCAATGCCGAGTGTAATTGCCAAAAGTGCCGTAATCAACTGTGATTTACGATGCCAAAGCTCTATTAAAACTAATTTGTATATTTTCATAATTATTTATTTCTTAGGTGGTTCACAAGATTTTCCACTTCCTGGTGAGCAACAACCGCTACTAACAACCTTTTTAGCAGCAGAAACAAGGTCTTTTGATTCAGTAATTCCACTAAACATTGAAGTAACCTGTCCTTGACCATTGATGACATAAGTAACTGGAAAAGTTGCAGTCTTGTCAATATTGAATTTTGTAATCAATGATTTTTCATTTGCATCATCAATATCAACATTAATTGTTTTTGCCTTATCACCCATGCTTGAACAAGCTGATTGACAAATGTCTAATTGTTTCTTATTTTTTGAATCGGAACTTTTTGAGAAAACAACAAATATTGAATGACCTTCGGTAATTGCTTTAACAATCTCTTCTTCGGTAGGAGTTGGAATCATTGATAAAAGGTCATCCATAGTAAGGTTTTCTAAGGGTGAACCACCGACGATAAAACCATTTTTCGAAATTACAAGAATCAATGGGACAGGTGCTCCTGCAAGTCTGTATTTTTGAATAAGTGAGGAATTATTTGGATTAGTTCTGTCTAATTCCAAAACTGCAGATTTGGGGTACTTCTTTTGAGCACTTTTAGCAAAGTTAATTGCTGTTGTGTTTTGAGAATTGCCTTTTTCGGTAACAACAAGAAATACAATTTGACCTTTCTTGTTAGCTTTTTCGATGTCTTGCTTTGTATCAGCGTTTGATACAAATGTGCTTGCAACAAATAATGCTGCGATTAGAATTGAAATCCTAAGATTTTTCATTAGATTCTCCTATAATGATTTAAAAACACAATTATAAAAAATTAAATTATTTCTTTTTTTCCTGAGGAAAACTACCCCAGACAGAGATTAACCTGCATTTGGAGCGTTATCTGTTCCATCTGTATCTTTAACGAAATATTTTTTTTGAAACCATAGTGCCACATTTACCAATGCAATCAATGCAGGAACTTCTACTAAGGGGCCTATAACAGCGGCAAAAGCCTCCCCTGAATTTATACCAAATACAGCAACGGCAACTGCTATTGCAAGCTCAAAATTATTACTTGCCGCTGTAAATGATAAAGTTGCGGTCTTCGAATAATCCGCACCAGCTTTTTTCCCCATATAGAAGGACACTAAAAACATAATCACAAAATAAAGTAGCAACGGAATTGCAATACGCACTACATCAAGTGGAATTTTTACAATGTATTCTCCTTTCAGAGAGAACATAACGATAATTGTAAATAATAAAGCTATTAATGTTATTGGGCTAATTTTCGGTATGAATTTTTTATGATACCAATCTTTGCTTTTGAGCTTAATCAGTGAAAACCGAGTGATGATACCAGCAATAAAAGGAATACCGAGATAAATAAAAACACTTTCAGCAATCTGCCCGATTGTTATATCTATTTTAAAAGATTGTAAACCTAACCAATTTGGCAAAACAGTCAGAAAGACATAGGCATAAATTGAATAGAAGAGAACCTGGAAAATAGAATTAAAAGCAACCAATCCTGCGGCATATTCAGTATCTCCTTTTGCAAGGTCATTCCATACTATCACCATTGCAATGCACCTTGCAAGTCCAATCATAATAAGTCCAGCCATATAATCCGGATGGTCGGGTAGAAGAAGAACTGCGAGCAGAAACATTAAAATAGGTCCTATAATCCAGTTCTGTATTAAAGATAAACCAAGAATTCTGAAGTTTTTGAAAACATCTCCTAATTCTTCATATTTAACTTTGGCAAGCGGTGGATACATCATTAGAATTAAGCCAACTGCAATAGGTATATTTGTTGTACCGGACTGAAATTTATTCCAGAATCCGACTATTGAAGGGAACAAATAGCCAGAGATGACGCCAATGAACATTGCAAGAAATATCCACAGTGTCAAGTATCTGTCAAGAAAGCTGAGTTTTTTTGTGATTTTTTCCATTTTAACCTCAATTATTAAATATATAACAAAGCAAAAGTATAATTTGTATGTTAAAATTATGCTCCAAGACTAGTTAAAATCAATTTAGGATTCTAATTAAATTAATCTTGTTTGTTATAAGAGTTAATCTCTTATAAATTTTAAAACAATAAGTCCAAAAGGAGAAATTATTATTTTTTAACATCTATAACCAATTTAAATTTTTAACCAAACATTTTTTTATATTTTGACAATCAACGAAATATAAAATAATAAATTTTAGGATTTGCATAAATTTTTTCTGCTAAAATTGTTTACTTTATCTAAGTCTGATTGTATCAGTTCATCATCATTAAGATAAAATGGTAGGACTAACATAACTTGATTTAATATTAAATCCTTTGAGGCAGTATTCAGACTGTAATAAACCCATTTACCTTCTTTATTGTCAACGATGAATCCAATATCTCTTAATATAGAAAGATGCTTGGAAACTGTCGAAACAGTAATACCAAGTATATCCTGAATTTCGCACACACAGAGCTTCTTTTTAGTAAGCATAAGTAAGATTCTCAGTCTGTTTCTATCAGACAAAGCCTTAAAAATCTTTATTGCTGTATTCATATTTTACCTTCTAACATTTCGTTCAACAACGAAATTAAGAAAAATTATTTTCTTATCAAAATTTTTCATAAAATCAAAATAAAATAATTGTAAATCAAGCAGAGTTTTACAGTGCAGAAATGAATAATGAGATAATAAAATATTAATATTTTTGTTAAAAATAATTTTGAATTATTTTATTGATAGTTTTGATTTGATTTGTGGGATATCATTTTAATAATTTTGAAGATGTAAAGTCTGAGTGTCTGGTATTGTTGCAGTGTGTTAAATATCACATATAATTAAAATCACTAATTTTCTAGATAGTCATTCAAAATAATCTTAAATGTAGAATTTGCAATTATGAGCTCGTCGTAATAACTGCAAAAATCCGTTTTAAATGTTCAACCTTTAGCTACACTCAAAATTCTGACATGTAATTTGAAAAAAAGTAATAAAGCACATGCCAGATATAGTATAGAAAAAGAAGGTTAAGAAAATGTTTTATTCAGTATTATTTATGAGTTTTGCCTTGATAGATGTTATCGAATATATTTGCATTGAGGATTACTATTATGATTCATATATTACTTTCCATTCAGCTATTTTCTTTGTAATATATAGTTTTTTAATTACTTTTAACAAATGAAAAAAGGTAGTAAAAAGACATTCTTTAGTAGATGAATCTAACAATTAATTATCTCTTAATTGAATGCAAAATGTAGCGATAATCATTGAGGAAATGTATTGAGAAAGATATCAATCTTGTATAATTATTAGACTGTTACTCTTAACAAACTTCTCATATTCATCTTATATTTTTCTATATAGGAAAAAAAATGTAATACAAGATATAATTTATTACTCATAATTTTTAAGTGTATTATTCAATTCGAGATTCAGTCTTTTTATTAGTTCAATTGGTTTAATAACGGTTATTACTTCGCCCCAACTCATAATCCATGATATGAAATCATCAACAAGAGGGACACGCATTTCTATGAGCAGATTTCCGTTTGCATCCTTAGAAAATTTCTGTGTCTGATGGAAAGACCTGTTCTCAAAATATACATTGAACCCTTTGTGAA
>RCNQ01000290.1 GCA_003731675.1 Bacteroidetes/Chlorobi group bacterium ChocPot_Mid | reverse complement strand
AATTATTTTTAGAATTTCTTCAACATCAGAAAGCAAGCTGTCAGCTTCAGCTTCACTTAAATATGTTGTTTCTTTCATTAGCTTTATCCAATATTTGGTTTCTCTTGCCTCTTTGTATGCAATACTTAATTTTGAGTAAAAATCCGGTTTTGATTGTGCTCCTATCGCTTCCTCAACGTTAGCTCCAATGGATGTAGAACTTTTTAAGAATTGTTTACTCAAAACAAATTCCTTTTTATTTTTCTTAATATACTTATACGCATTAATTGCCCTGACAGCAAATTTAAAACTCTTCTCTTAAATTATATTATTCTCTTTCATACCAACTTATAATTAAATAATATTACTATCAATCAATTCCATCATTCCTAATTCCTAATTTTTAATTCCTAATTCAATCCCGTAATTCCTAATTTTTAATTCCTAATTGAATCCCGTAATTCCTAATTTTTAATTCGTAATTGAATCCCGTAATTCGTAATTCGTAATTCGTAATTCGTAATTCAATCCCGTAATTCGTAATTCGTAATTCGTAATTGAAAACATTACTCTATATATTTCACAAAATCCAAATACGGAATCAAGTGCCATTGACTGCCAAAAGGATATTGTCCATAGCAGAGCTTTCCTGTAATTCCCAGTTTTGCAGACTTCACTACGTTCCAATAAGCTCCACCATTGATTTCCATAAAAAAGTCGGTTGAGTTTTCAGAGTATTCTTTTTCATAATTCGTTCCACCAAACGGGAATAGGAAAAACTCTGTGCTTGCATGATAATCGAATGTATGCCAGATGCTCCCCTCCGATGCTAAGACAATATCAAAACCAGTGCTTTTGTAGTAAACCATTGTTCTTGGTAATATCACAGGAATGTCAAGCGAAGTCCCAGGTGCCAAATCTGAGTTATTCAGTGCAAATTCAAATGCTATCTTCCCGGTCAGGAAATGTGAATTGTCAAGCTTGTAGGTTGCAATCACACCATTGTGAATTGAAAACATTATCGGTATTTTGAATTCGGGTGAGATAAATCCACCCGTCCCGCTTCCTTTAACTGAATTCATCATCAACGTCGGATAATTTATCCCGTGAATGCTCGAAATCGTCAGTTCATCTTTTTTATAAAAATTGTATTTTACATCAATTGATGGATTAACGAAAACCAGCAAAGGATGTGCCATAACAGACAAATCATCAGTTATACCATACTCAGCATTTTTGAAAAGCGAATATTTAAAATCGCCCTTAGGCAAAACATTTGCAGTTTCATCATAAAATCTGAATATTTGCGATTCTTCCTCTGCAAAAAGCGATGCAAATGACAAAATGCAAATCACAATATATAATGTTAAATTTCTCATTTTATCCTCCATAATGCTGATACTGGTGCATGGTCTGAATGTAATCTTAAATCCTGATGAGTAATGTGCGAACCCGTTACCCAAGGTCTGTTCGCAAATAAATAATCCAACGTCCTGTCCCACATATACGGCGGTGGTATAGTCGCATGTGAAAAATATTTACTTTGGTTTGCCTTGTAAACATCTAAAGGCAGTGAGGATTCAAACTTATCATAAACCAAATTCATCCACTCAATTTCAGGTGCATAGTTGCTACCGTCCTTGTGCATTGGGTCGTCTCCGGGCGAATGAAAATGCTCACCTTCGCATTTATCTTCGTCGCAATAATCAAGTGAATCTGAATTCGGAGGCAAAAGGTTGAAGTCACCTCCAGTTAAAAGAGGCATTCCTCCAACAGTTAAACCCTCACAGATTTGCAGATAAGTAACTAATTGCCTGTGCTTCGTGTCGTCGGTTGCAAAAGCTGAAAGATGTACGTTTACGACATTGAACTCTGTCCCGTTTGGCATTGTAACATGACCGCTAATGGCATTTTCGCGAACATAAAATGATTTTGTCAGAGCATCGAGGTCTCCCCGCAGTGGCAAAGGATGATGCTTTCCATTTGTAATAGGCCACACTGAAAGGATTGCATTTCCAAAGTCCATCCGACCAATTCCATCGCTCGGAATGAATTGAATTTTCCAGCTTGTTGCGTAAATTCCCCAACCGAAATATGTCCTGTCCATTATATACTTCATCTGGTCAATATAAGCAACCCTTTTAGTTTTGATGTCCACCTCCTGCAAAAGAAGTATGTCAGGATGAATACGATTGATTTCTTCAATTACACGGTCGAGGTTTGTTGTTACTTCGTCTTTTGTGAGAATGGTTCTTCCGCCGCAGGCATCACCGAACCAAAGAATTTCACTTCCGCAACCGAAACGTATGTTCCATGTCATCACTAGGATGGTGTCTTTGGAAGGTGCCGAGACAGCGTTCTCTTTGCTGTAATCTTCAGCTTCTCTGACTTCATCAATTGTATCAATGACTGGGTCGCAGGAAATTAATATGAGTAATAAAAAGAGTACAAGTTTAATTTTCATAGCAATCCCTTCAAAAAGTGTAAAGATATTTTTTTCAAATTAACTTAAATTTAAAATAAAACAAAATATATATTTAGCAACATAACTTTTTAATTTTTTATTATATCATTTTCTTATATTTGAATTTTTATTTATACTGAAAATGATAAATATGATAGTTAAAGAGTTATTAAATCCCGACAGCATCGTTGTTGTCGGTGCGTCGAATGATATTACAAAGCCCGGTGGAAGAGTATTAAAACATATTCTCGAAGGAGAATATGACGGACAACTTTTTGCAGTCAATCCCAAAGAAGATGTCGTTCAGGGTATCAAATGTTTCAAAACTGTTTCTGAGCTTGAGAAGGTTGACCTTGCCATTATAGCCATTGCCGCTAAGTTTACACTCGAAACCGTTGAAATTTTAGCTAAGGAAAAAGGTACGAAAGCATTCATTATTTTGTCTGCCGGTTTTAGCGAAACAGGTAACGAGGGCAAGATACTTGAAGAAAAAATTGTCGAAGTAGTCAATAGTGTGAACGGCACTTTGATTGGTCCGAATTGCGTTGGTGTTCTTACCCCACGTTACAAAGGTTCATTCACAGGACCAATTCCAAAGCTGAAGGAAAGAAGTGTGGATTTTGTTTCCGGTTCAGGTGCGACTGCCGTATTCATAATGGAAGCCGCAATACCAATGGGTTTGTCATTCGCAAGTCTGTTTTCAGTTGGCAACAGTGCTCAAATTGGCGTTGAGGAAGTTCTGGAATATTGGGACGAGAATCACAACCCTGATACAAGCTCACTCGTAAAACTTATTTACATTGAGCAAATCTCAAATCCGCAAAAGCTACTCAAACATTGCCGTTCTTTAATCAAAAAAGGATGTAGCATCGCCGCAATCAAAGCAGGCACAACTGATGCCGGCTCACGTGCTGTGTCTTCTCATACGGGAGCTTTGGCTGGTTCGGACACTGCCGTTGATGCACTTTTCAAAAAAGCAGGTATAATCCGTTGTTTCAGCCGACAGGAACTCGTCTATACCGCCGCCGCTCTTTCTTACAAAAAGCTTACAGGAAAAAATCTTGCCGTCATTACACACGCAGGTGGTCCAGGCGTTATGCTTACCGACACATTGTCCGAAGGTGGCTTCAATGTTCCGCACATAACAGGCAAGTCTGCTGATGAACTTTTGACAAAGTTATTTCCAGGGTCTTCCGTAGCAAACCCTATTGACTTTCTCGCTACAGGAACTGCTGAACAGTTGGGAATAATACTCGATTATGTTGATAATTATTTCGATAATATTGACGGTTCGATTGTCATTTACGGTACTCCCGGCTTATTCGATGTTACTAATGTTTACGAGCTTTTAAACGAAAAAATGAAGAAACAGAAAAAGCCGATTTATCCAGTTCTCCCCTCTTTGATTCAGGCAAAAGACGCTGTCAAAACTTTTATCTCATTCGGAAGATGCAATTTCCCTGACGAGGTGCTTTTAGGCAGAACTCTCTGCCGTATTTACAATAGCGGTAAACCACTTGATGAGGAAATCTTGCCCTCAGCAGATACAAAGAAAATCAGAGAAATAATTTCAAATTCAAAACCGGGTTACCTTCAACCAAAGCAAATTCAAGGTTTACTCGATGCTGTTGGAATACCCAGAGCCGGTGAAGCCGTTGTAAACTTCCCCGATGATTTAAAAAATGAAGCTCAAAAAATCGGCTATCCGATTGTTATGAAAGCTGTCGGACCTGTCCACAAATCCGATGTTAGCGGTGTAGCACTTAATATTCAGAACGAGGAACAAGCACTTTCGTCTTTCCAAAAGTTGATTGAAATACCTGAAACAACAGCAGTATTGATTCAACCGATGCTCAAAGGAACTGAACTATTCGTTGGTGCCAAATTTGAAGAAAACTTCGGTCATCTCATTTTATGCGGGCTCGGAGGCATTTTCATTGAAGTTCTGAAAGATATAAGTTATGGCTTGTCACCAGTCGGCATCAATGAAGCAACGGCAATGATTAAAAGTCTGAAATCCTATAAACTGATTGAAGGAACAAGAGGAAAAGAAGGAGTAAACGAAGAAAAATTTGCAGAAATTATCGTAAAGCTTTCGGTACTCTTGAACGCCGCTCCTGAAATTCTGGAACTGGATATCAATCCGCTTTTAGGAACAAAAGACAGTGTAACAGCGGTAGATGCAAGAATAAGAATTTAGAAATTACTCTGCAATTTCTCTTCATCAACTGCATACTACTTTGAAAAAATTAAAATATATTTGTTTTTTTTTTAAATATTCAAATGAATTATGAAAAAAATAATTCCAACTTATGATGATGTTTTGAGGGCTTCTGAAAGAATCAAACCCTTTGCTAAAAAAACTCCGGTGCTGACCAGCAAGAGCATCAATGAACTTTGCAATGCCGATATTTTTTTCAAATGCGAAAATTTCCAAAAGGTTGGAGCTTTCAAATTCCGCGGTGCTGTCAATGCCATTTTTTCTTTGAATGATGAACAAGCGAGCAAAGGTGTTGCTACTCATTCCTCGGGTAATCATGCTCAGGCACTTGCTCTTGCCGCAACCATCAGAGGAATACCTGCTACGATTGTTATGCCCGAAAATTCATCGAGAGTTAAAATTGACGCAGTTATCGGCTATGGTGCAGAAGTAGTCTTTTGCCAGCCAACCTTAAAGGCAAGGGAAACTACTCTGGAAAAAGTTATCATTCAAAAAGGAAGCACATTTATTCACCCTTATGATAATTATAACGTAATTGCCGGTGCAGGCACTTCAGCAAAGGAATTAATTGAAGAAGTTCCGAATCTGGATTATGTGATTGCACCTGTCGGAGGTGGCGGGCTGTTGAGCGGCACTTCAATCTCTGTCAAAGCACTTCTTCCCGATGCTAAAGTAATTGCCGCAGAACCCGAAGGCGCCGATGATGCCTTTCGCTCTTTGCAATCCGGTGCAATTGTCCCTTCACTTAAACCAAATACAATTTGTGATGGTCTGCTGACTTCTTTGAGTGAAAGAACTTTCAAAATAATCTCACAAAATGTCTCAGAAATTGTAACTCTCAGCGACGAAGATACAATTCGTGCTATGAAGCTGATTTGGGAGAGAATGAAAATTATAGTCGAACCTTCATCTGCAACTGCTTTAGGTATTCTTCTCGGTAATAAAATTGACCTGAAAGCCAAACGAATCGGAATAATCCTTTCCGGCGGTAATGTGGATTTGCAAAAACTCCCTTGGTGATTGTTTAATTTCCAAATTAAAATAGCAAAATCTCAAAAACGTTCTTTCATAATGATTTTTTTACTAAATTGAATTATGAATAACGCAAATATCTTGTTTAATAACGTTTCGGTTGTCTTCGGTAAGCATACTGCTATCGAAAATATTAACCTTACAATCAGCCCCAACACGGTTGTTACCGTTGTTGGTCCAAACGGTGGAGGCAAAACAACTCTGCTGAAAGTTATACTGGGACTTGTCAAACCGACAAGCGGTGAATTGTTGATTAACGGAAAAGATACTTGCAGTCTGCCACCAAGCGTTATTGGTTATGTCCCACAGATTAAAACTCTCGATATGTCTTTTCCTGCTTTGTCCATTGAGCTCGTTGCTTCTGGACTGAAAAATAACTGGGTCGCATGGTTGAGTAAAGATGAGAAAAAGAAATCATTGGAAGCATTGGAAAAAGTAGGTGCTAAACATCTCGCTAACAGGCAAATCAGCAAACTTTCCGGTGGTGAACTCCAAAGAGTTTTCCTTGCAAGAAGCTTTGTACGAAATCCCGAAATATTGCTCCTTGACGAACCTGTTACTGGAATTGATTTCGTCGGTGAAAACGATATTCATAATATCATTGAAGAATACAGGAAAGAATCAAATACCACTATTTTGATGGTTACCCACGATTGGGAAGCCGCTTATCATCATGCAGACAAAGTAATTCTGATTAACAGAAACCTTATTTGTTACGAAAGCCCTGACCATGCATTTTCAGAAAAGAACCTGAGAATGACTTTCAGTCACATAGGACATAAACACGAAATGATTTTTGGAGTGCAACATCATGCTTGAAGTATTTTCATACGCATTCATGCAAAGAGCAATAATTGCAGGTATCCTTGTCGGCTTTGTTGCAAGTTATTACGGTGCCTTCGTTGTCCAAAGACGTATGAGCTTTATGGGTAGCGGTCTCGCACACACAGCCTTCGGAGGCATAGCTTTGGGTTTACTGCTTGAATCCGAACCCTTGTGGATTGCAATTCCATTCACTGTCATTGTTTCAATTCTAATAACATGGATAAAGCAGAAAGCAAAAATTTCCGTTGATACTTCAATCGGTATTTTATTTTCTGTTTCCGTGGCATTAGGCATTATTTTCATATCACTGAAAGAAGGTTATTCCGTTGATGCTTTCACATATCTTTTTGGCTCGATTCTCTCTGTCAATCCCTCCGATTTATGGTTCA
>RCNQ01000030.1 GCA_003731675.1 Bacteroidetes/Chlorobi group bacterium ChocPot_Mid | reverse complement strand
AAATCAAAAGGATAAAGCATTGCTAAATTATTTAAAAGCAATAAAATACGACTCTTTAGATGTGAGTGCTTATAATAATATAGGAGTCATTTATCTGGAGCGGGACATTATTGATTCAGCAGATTATTATTTATCAAGAGCATACAAAGTAAATCCTGATTTCTTCGAATTGCTTAATAACTATGCAACTGTATTGATAACAAAGAATGAGTATCATAAGGCAAAATCTGTACTCGAAAGAGCTTTAAGCATTAATAGACTTTATATAAAAACGTATATTACTTTTGCACTTTTATTTTATGAACAAGGCAAAAATGATGAAGCGGAAGAATATATTTTGAAAGCATTGGAAATTGAACCAAATAATTCAGATGCCAATTCATTTCTTAAATACATTAGGAATCCCAAATCAGAAAGAAGCTCTGAGAGTAAGATGTCGCATGAGGAGAATCAGGAATTATTACAAATAGACGGATTAATTAATCAGGGAAAATACAAGGAAGCTGAAATTAGACTTAAACAGTTTTTAAAAAATAATTCAGAGATTGCAGAAGGATATATGAAGTTGGCAATGGTACAGGCAAAAATGAATAAATATGATGAAGCCGTAAAAACTTTTTCAATTGCATTAAAGATTGAACCGGAAAATGTTTTATTATTAAAAAATATGGCAGTTGTTTATCAAAAATCAGGTAATATTCCAAAAGTAGTTGAGTGCTATCAGAAGGCGGCTAAATTAGGTGATGTGGCGGCACAGGAATGGCTAAATCTGAATGGTATTAAATGGTAGTATGTTAAATATAAAGAAAAAATTATGGGTTATATTGATAATACAAATAAAGAAATCTATGAAATACGGAACGTGAGATTTAAAAAGTATATCTCAAAGGAGATAATTAATCAGGAGGTTCAAAAAATAGCTAACAGAATCAACAACGATTATGCAGGTCAAAAAGTTTTGTTTATTGTTGTATTAAAAGGGTCAATATTTTTTGCGTCAGATCTGTTACGTAAGATAGAATTAGACTGTGAGATTGAAACAGTTCGGGCGAGTAGTTATGGCGATGAAATGATTAATTCGAAATTGAGGTTATCAATTGAAAATATTAATATGTTTAATAAAAATATTATTATTGTTGAAGATATTGTTGATACGGGAAATACCTTGTCTGAATTAGTAAAGAGGATACAATCAGAAAAACCAAAATCAGTGGAGATTGTTACATTCTTGTCTAAACCTGAAAAAAGAGAGAAACCATTAGATATAAAGTATGTTGGGATTGAAATAGCTCCGTATTTTGTTATTGGATATGGTTTGGATTATGCTGAGCAGGGGAGAAATCTTCCGGATATCTATATTTTAGATGAAGAGAGGCAATAAAAATCTTTATTTAACGATTATAAATTATTTGCATACTTAATGGGAGAGAATAATGAACTTTGAACAAATAGATTATTACAACATTGATGAACTGCTTACAGATGAAGAAAAACTTGTAAGAAATACTGTGAGAGAATTTGTAAATTCTGAAATATCTCCGGTTATTCAAGACTGCTTTCTTAAGGGTATTTTCCCGTTGGATGTAGTGCCTAAAATGGCAGATATTGGTTTGTTTGGTATAAATATCGGGCATGAGTATGGTGGAGCGGGAGCGAATTATACCATCTATGGTTTAGCAATGCAGGAGCTTGAAAGAGGAGATTCAGGTATAAGGTCTTTCGCTTCAGTTCAAAATTCATTAGTGATGTACCCATTAAATAAATATGGAACTGAAAATCAAAAAAAGAAATGGCTTCCTTTACTTGCTAAAGGCAAAGCAATAGGGTGTTTCGGGCTGACTGAACCTGATTATGGTTCAAATCCTGCAGGTATGTTAACTAATGCAAAAAAAATTGATGGGGGATACTTACTTAACGGAGCTAAAATGTGGATTACAAATGGTTCTATAGCTGACGTCGCAATTGTATGGGCGAAACTTGATGGAGAAGTTCATGGGTTTATTGTAGAGAAGGGGATGAAGGGTTTTACCACTAAAGAAATGAGAGGTAAGTTATCTTTAAGAGCTTCAATTACTTCTGAATTAATTTTTGATGATGTTGAGATTCCTGAAGAAAATATTCTTAACGTAGAAGGATTGAAAGGACCATTGAGCTGTCTGACTCAAGCCAGATATGGTATAGCATGGGGCGCTGTCGGTGCCGCAATGGATTGTTTTGATTCTGCTTTAAAATATTCAAAGACAAGAATTCAATTTAACAAACCGATAGCATCTTTTCAAATAATACAAACAAAATTAGTATGGATGCTTGAGGAGATTACAAAAGCTCAATTATTGAATTATCGTCTTGGTAGAATGAAGGATGAAGGTAAAGCAAGAAATCAACAGGTATCATTGGCAAAAAGAAATAATGTCCACATGGCATTGCAGTGTGCAAGATTATCGAGAGAAATACATGGTGCAAATGGGATATTGGGTGAATATCCTGCAATGAGACATTCTGCTAATTTGGAATCTGTCAATACTTATGAAGGCACTTATGATATTCAGACATTGATTTTAGGACAAGATATTACAGGTATTGCTGCATATATGTAACTGTCAGTAGTAACAACAGGCAGAACAATAAATTATTTATCAATAATTACAGGTATGATTTTGTGATAATCATGGAGTTGAATTGATAATAAATAGAGACCTTGAGGTAAATTTTGTGTTTCGAAGAGCCAATGTCCTGAATGGGTATAAGTGTTTTCATTTTTTAATGAAGTAAGATTTTGAAGATTGGCTTTGCAAATGAAAATACCCAAAGCATTATAAAGATTACAATCTGCATTAAAATCTTTATTTTTTGATTGACTAATAAAGTTAATAAAGAAGTTTCCATTTGAAGGATTGGGATAAACATTACCTGAGACGAAAAATTCGTCGTCAATTAATCCCTTTGTTGTTACTAAGAGCTCTGCATCACAATCAGATTCCGCAATATATTGATTTGCTTTTCCTATTCCTGATAATGGGATATAATGAATACTACATGTGTCCCCAATAAATATTGTATCTCTTCTTATTCCAAAGTCTAAAGGTCTGAAACAAACTAATAATCTGTTTGTATCACCAGGATAAAGTACAAAAGGTATTTGTTTCTGTGGTATTGAGAATTCAATGTTATTTGCTAATAGTATATCAACCAGCGTGACAATCTCATCTGAAGTGTTATGGATGTATAAATATTCGCATTTCATTTTTGTTAAACCTAAGGAGTCAAAATCTATTGTTTTGGGTTTTTTATCCGAAAATATTTCAAGGC